>DAOLFO010000125.1:0-8669 GCA_035326305.1 Chitinophagaceae bacterium | reverse complement strand
ATTTACTGCCACTGCCGGCCTGCTGTTTTTTGCCGCAGATGCGCAACTCAGAACTCCTGCTGCCAGTCCTGCTCAAACGGTAAAGCAGGATTTTGCCTTATCATCCGTTGAGCTGTCTTACTCCCGCCCCAGCCTGAAGGGCCGGAAGTTGTATAAAGACCTGGCACCTGCAGGCAAGGTATGGCGCACCGGCGCCAACGGGGCTACCACGCTTACATTTGGCGAAGACGTAACCATTGGCGGCGTGAAAGTCCCCGCAGGTAAATACGGGCTGCTGTCAATCCCCGACACAAAATCATGGACGCTTATTATCTCTAAGCAAACCAACGTGACCAGCCCTGCTGCCTACAAGCAGGACATGGATGTGGTAAGGGTAAAAGCTGATGTGAAAAAAACGAAGACCAGCACCGAAACCTTTACTATCAGCTTTGCCAATGTAAAAGCCGAAAGCTGCGAAGTGCAACTGGCATGGGGCAATGCGCTGGTAAGCCTTCCTGTTACTGCGGATATTGACACTAAGATCATGGCTGAGATTGACAAGGCGATGAAAGGCGACAAGCCCCCTTATTTCCAGGCGGCTTCCTACTACATGGACAATGGTAAAGACCTGAACCAGGCATTAAGCTGGTTTAACAAAGCGGTGGAGCAACAGCCCGATGCTTTCTGGGTGCAGTACCAATGGGCCAACTGCCTGGCTAAGCTGGGTAAAAAAGCGGAAGCAAAATCTGCCGCTGAACGCTCCCGGGAGCTGGCTGCAAAAGCACAGAACGATGACTATGTGAAGCTGAATGATAAGCTGCTGAAAGAACTGGGCAAATAAGTTCCCCGTTTTAAAAAGTTATACCATACCCCGGCCTACCAGGCCGGGGTATTTATTTTACCCTTTTCGGAAGCAGTAGCTGAAACAGGTAGCTGAGCAGGATAACAGAAAAAGCGCCTGTCACATTCAGCCACAGGAAGCCCAGCCCGATAATATTTTTTTCCGACAGGATAAACAAAACTATTGTAAATAATTCTGCTGCTATAGCCGCCCAGAATACACTGTTAGCCCGTATGCCTTTGCAGTAGAAAGCAACGAGGAATATGCCGAGTATAGTGCCATAAAATAGAGATCCCAGTATGTTCACCGTTTCAATCAGGCTGTTGCCAATATTGGATGCAAACATGGCCACCACCATGCAAAACACGCCCCAGCCCAGCGTATACCGCTTGGAAATACGGTAATCCTGCTCATTATTATTCTCACTTGTGCGCCTGTAACGTTTATGCAAATCCACCACTGTGCTGGAAGCAAGCGAGTTGAGTGCTGCTGCTATGCTGCCCCAGGAAGCCAGGAATATAATGGCAATGATTAGCCCCACCAGCCCCACCGGCAGGTAGTCTACCACAAAGCGGAGAAAGATATAATTGGTATCGTTATCATCCCCACCGCTCTTCTTCACCAGCGCTTTTGTTTCTTTACGGATGCTGTCCGTCTGTTGCTGCAGCAGCTTCAGTGATTGCAGTGTGCCGGCAGATTTTTCCTGCGCATAATTTTTCAGCAGGGTATCTTTTTCCGCCTGCACAGCATCCATGCGGTGTTTTAGCTGCTCCCATTGCGGGTTGTAGGCAGAAGCTTCAAGGCGGCTGATTTCTTTTTTATTAAAAAAAACAGGGGCTTTATTAAACTGGTAGAAGGCAAACACGAGCACGCCCAGCAACAGGATAAAAAATTGCATGGGCACTTTTACAATGCCATTCATCAGCAGGCCCAGCTTACTTTCAGTGGATGATTTGGCAGTAAGGTAGCGCCCCACCTGCGACTGATCAGTGCCAAAATAAGAGAGGGCCAGAAAAAATCCGCCAATTACCCCGCTGATGATATTATAACGGTCGCTCCAGTCAAAGCCCCCTTTTTCCATACCTGTGGTGATGACATTGAGTTTGCCCAGCTTGCCGCCCACTTCCAGCGCATCAGTAAAGCCCACCTGCTCCGGCAGGTGCTGTACGATATAATAGCCGGCAATGAATAACGCTGCAAAGATGACAATAAGCTGCAACTGCTGTGTATACGCAACGGCTTTGGCCCCGCCGGAAACGGTGTACACTATCAGCAATCCGCCCATAAACAAGTTGGTGACATAAATATTCCAGCCCAGCAAGGCAGAAAGGATAATAGATGGCGCTACCACACTGATGCCGGTAGACAATCCCCGCTGCAGCAGGAACAGTAAAGAAGTAAGAGTGCGGGTATTACCATCAAAGCGGTTTTCGAGATACTCATACGCCGTATATATTTTCATACGGCGAAAAGCCGGCACAAACGTGATGCAGATAACAATAGCTGCAAGCGGAAGACCGAAATAATACTGTACAAACCGCATCCCGTCCGTATATGCCTGCCCGGGTGCAGCCAGGAAAGTGACAGCGCTGGCCTGCGTGCCCATGATGCTCAGCAATACCATCCACCAGGGAAGGCTTTGATTGGAAAGGAAGTACCCGTCCAGGTCGCGGGAAGTGCGGCTTTTGTAAATACCGTATAAAATAATACCGGCAAGCGTAACGATAAGGACGATCCAGTCAGGCAGGTTCATGAAAACCGTTTAGTAAATAAATAAAACAGGATAATCTGCACGATAAGGAAGCCCAGTACCAGTGCATACCATTGTGCCCAGCTTCTGAACAGTGGTATCTTTTCCCTGACCTTCTTTTCATCTCTGCTTTTTTCCATCATGACCGCTTCTTTTATTTATCAATTATAATGCTCACCCCAACCTCAAACCTTAAACTTTAAACCTTAAACCTCTTAAACTTTTTAAACCCTGCCCCCTCACCTCCTCCCCCTCATCCATCCCAAAAAAACAATAGCGCCGCCAATGATCACTCCCAGTAAAATGCCAAGCCTTACTCTTTTTATCAGCAGGCCTAATGCAAGGCCCAGGATAATGGCGAAGATGAAGGCCATTTCCCCTCTCCTGATATTTGGTTTTTGCGCTTTGTTCGTCATATCATTTTCCTGCTACAGGTTATCAGAATGCTTTTTTATCATTTAGTGCAATAATGTTTGCCAGCAGCCGGTATGCTCCCGGTACAGCAGCAGGCAGTTGCCGGAAAAACACCAGCCCGGTATAGGTAAAGTATCCTTTGCCATGCCGGGCGATAATCAGGCTCCCGTCGTCTTTCGGCTCATTGGCATCACCCATTGATAAGATGGGTTCATACTGCTTGTCCCTGGCGCCTGCATGATAAATGCTCCTTTCCTGTATCCAGTTGTCAAAGTCAGCAGCAGATATCTTATTAGGATAATTCAACACCGGGTGCTGCGGGTTGATAAAGCTGACGGCCGCATTTTCATCCGTTACCCTTGTGCGGGAAATATCGAATGAATAAGGGCCCATCTTCGCTTTTACCGGGCCAATATTGCTGCTTGTATTGTATTGCACAACCAGGTTGCCCCCGTCTGCCACATACTTCATCAGCTTGTCATAGTAAGTATTCATCCAGTTATGTGTATTATAAGCCCTTATCCCGGTAATGATGGCGTCAAACTGGTCAAGTGAAAGTCGGGCCAGCTCTTTATCGCCCAGCAGTGTCACTTCGTACCCCATTTGCTCCAGCGCCTCGGGCACTTTATCCCCTGCACCGGTAATGTAGCCAATTTTTTTATGCACTATTTTGATATCCGCCGGTGTTATGGCAATAGTGGCCGGTTTGAAATAATGGATATCGGGTATATGCTGGTAATGGATGCTCCGTATCTGGCTGCTGAAGCTGCCCTTTTCCGTATCCAGGTGAATGGTATTAACGGAAGCATTTTCGTGAGCCTTCAGCAGGAATGATGCTTCCTGGTACCTGTCCTTTTCCACAGGGGAAATGGTAGCAAGCAGTTGTGCCGGCTTCCCTATTGCAGTATCCATTTGCAGCACGGATGAAAACGGGAGCGCTGTCATGCTTTGCATCCCGATGGTGCCGGGCACCGGGCTTTGATTGGCTGATACCATTTTTTCCGGCCTTACAGTAAGCAGCACCGGCGGCACTACCACCAGGGGCTGGTACAATTCTCCTCTTACGGGGTCTGTATATTTATACTGTACCGGCTTTTTAAATATAAATGTTTGCCCGGCTATTTCCAGTTCGGCAGCCGCTTCAAAAGAAGGCTGCACGTCCGCCTGCCCGATGAGCCGCTGATCCGCTACACGGAATATGCCTTCTGCTTTTTCCTCCTGCAGCCAGTAGGGCTGTGTCAGCGGTTGATCCGCTTTTACAGCTATTGTTTTTACAAATGAAAAGTTTTGATTTCTCCCCAGTTTTTTGTTGCAGGCAGTATCAAAACCAGCTACCGCTATTTTCTTCACCGCCACATTATTTCCCAGGCGGCTGTTGATAGTAAAAAATAAGCGAAGGGAATCTGTTTGCACGGCAAATGGCTGCCGGGTAGTGATATCCCAGAAGAGGCCGCTGCACTGTGCTATGAGCTGCTGCACTTCTTGTTGCTTTTGCTGTTTCCAGTAGCCATCCGGCAGCTTTTCCAGCATTTTGTGCAAGGCCACTAACCCTGGTACTGAGGCTTCAGGATGGGCCAGGTCAAATGCAGCAATCAGCTCCGTTATTTTTTTCTGGATGGCTGCGCTGCCCGGCACTCTTTTCCAGTCTGTTTGCACACCGTCCATCAGGTCATTTACGGGAGCAGAGCCGCCGGTAGTAAGAAAATATTCCAGGCTTTCACCGCGGGATGCCGCTACCCCAAATCCCTGGCTTTTGTGCTGGCTGCGGCTTTCTGCAGCTATCTCTCCATAGCTTTTTCCCAGCAGCGGGCTATAGCCGCCCATATCTACTTTAAACTGATCGCTGCTGGTAGTATTGTTATTGCCAAATACAAAGCTGTTAAACAAAATTCGTTTGGCCTGCCACGGCGTTGTATACTTCAGTTGCTCCGGGAAGCGGGACGGATCGGCTGCAGCCCTGAATGCTTCATTGGCTAATATGGCAGAGCTGGTATGATGCCCATGCCCCCCTTCGCCGGTGACAGGAAAGCGGGTGATGATAACATCCGGCTGAAACCGGCGTATGATCCATACCACATCGCTGAGTATTTTTTCCCGGTCCCATTTCTGCAATGTTTCTTCCGGCGTCTTTGAGTAACCAAAGTCGTATGCCCGGGTAAAAAACTGCTCCCCGCCATCTATTCTCCTTGCAGCCAGCAGTTCCTGTGTCCGTATCAGCCCCAGCTCCACACCCTGCTCATCGCCAATCAGGTTTTGACCACCATCGCCGCGGGTAAGGGAAAGATAACCGGTACGGTACAGTTTCTCTTTGGAAAAATAAGTGATGAGCCGCGTATTTTCATCATCCGGGTGGGCCGCTACATACAGCACAGTGCCCAGCACATTTAATTTGCGGAGCGCCATATACATTTCGGACGAGCTGCGGCTGAGCGGGGCCTGTGCTGAAAGTAATTGTGAAAAATATAAAGCCAGGCATACGGCAAGTATCTTCTTCATCTGCGCTTGATTATTTGGCGAATATAAAATTTGTTCTGCAAGCATTTATTTCAATCTGCCGATTTGATTTTTTTAAGTTTATTTTCGCATATCACCTTCCATTTTTTCAAACATGAGATTTATAAAAATAATTGTGCCGGCGCTCCTGCTTTTTGCCTGCAATCCCTCTTCCAAAAACAGCAGGCTCCCTTTTAATACCTTTCAGTATGATATGCAGAAAAAGGTCATTGCAGAGAAAGGCGCTGTTGTGTCCGCACATCCACTGGCCAGCCAGGCAGGATTATCTGTACTGCAAAAAGGGGGCAACGCCATAGATGCCGCCATTGCCACCCAACTGGCACTGGCAGTGGTATATCCCAATGCGGGCAACCTGGGCGGTGGCGGATTTATGGTGGCACGCCTGGCCGATGGTGAGGAAGTGGCTATTGACTACCGCGAGCAGGCCCCTGCTGCCGCCAGCCGCGATATGTATGTGGATGCAGACGGAAAAGCCCGTACCGATAAAAGCCAGAACGGCCACCTGGCAAGCGGTGTGCCCGGCACGGTAGCAGGCTTATTTGCTTCAGCCAGGTATGGGAAGCTTGCTTTTGAAAAGCTGATAGAGCCGGCCATTCAACTGGCAGAAAAAGGGTTTGCTATCGACATCAGAGAGGCCGAAGCGCTCAACGGGCTGCAGGGCGCATTAAAAAAATATAATACGGTGATGCCGGTATTTGTTAAAGAAGGTGGCTGGAAAGCCGGCGACACACTGATACAAAAAGACCTGGCCAATACATTGCGGAGAATAAAAGAAAAAGGCGCCGCCGGCTTTTACGAAGGGGAAACAGCCCGCCTCATTGAAGAAGAAATGAAAAGAGGCAATGGTATGATCACGGCTAAAGACCTGAAAAACTATACAGCAAAAGAAAGAAAGCCGCATGAGTTTGACTACAAAGGCTACCGCATCATCGGCATGCCCATGCCAAGCAGCGGCGGACTGCTGCTGCACCAGATGATGAAAATGGTGGAAGATAAAAATATCGGCGCTATGGGCTTTCATTCGCCGCAGGCAGTGCAGCTCATGATAGAGGCAGAGCGCAGGGCCTATGCAGACCGTGCTGAATATATGGGCGATGCTGACTTTTACGAAGTGCCTGCCGCACGGCTGGGCAGTGACGCCTACCTGCGCCAGCGCATGAGCGACTATACACCTATGAAAGCAGGCAGCAGCGAAAAGGTGAAGCCCGGAACGCTGCTGCCGGCAGAAAGTGAAGAAACCACTCACCTGAGCGTGATAGATAACGAAGGTAATGCTGTGGCCGTCACCACTACGCTGAATGGCTCCTATGGCAGCCGTACCGTAGTGGGCGGCGCCGGCTTTTTTCTGAACAATGAAATGGATGACTTCAGCATTAAGCCCGGCGTACCGAATATGTACGGGGCCGTGGGTGGTGAAGCCAATGCCATTGCACCGGGTAAGCGTATGCTGAGCAGCATGACGCCGACCATTGTTTTAAAAGATAATAAGCCATTGATCGTAACGGGTACCCCGGGCGGCACCACTATTCCCACTTCGGTATTTCAGACGCTGATAAATATGCTTGAATTTGGCCTGAACGCAGAGGATGCAGTAAACAAACCAAAGTTCCATCACCAATGGCTGCCTGACCGGGTAGACCTGGAAAGAGGGTTTCCTGACACGGTGGCAGCAGCGCTTCAGCAAATGGGATACAAGCTATCCTGGAGAGGCAGCATCGGACGTACGGAAACTATACAGGTGCTGCAGGATGGAAAATTTGAAGCCATTGCCGACAGGCGCGGCAACGATGATGCACGGGGCTGGTGAATCGTCAATCGAAGCGCCTGATAGCTTGCAGCTAATAGCTCATAGCTAATGGCTCACCATAAATCAGGATCGGACAACAGCTAACGGTCAACAGACCATAGCCGGTACGCTATTCGTAAATCTTAAATCGAAATTCGTAAATCGCTATGCCGTACATCGTACACCACACATCGTACATTTATACACCCACCCCTGCCTAAAAATTTTTAAACACCCTGTTCACACCTGTCCAAAAAATCAGAAGATTCCCTATTTTTATTCCACCTGTATTTTCATGGCTTTTGCTTGCACCAGCGAGGTAGTAAGTATAATTAGGAATGAATATTGTTATTCAGCAGAAAAATTAAATGCCAAACTGGTAAATAAGCAATCGTATGAACAAAACACTTCTCTTTGCCGTACTCCTCACTACAGGCCTGGCAGCCCATGCACAAGGTGTAAAATGGGCATTGTTTACGGGCCCGCAATGGACTACCGTACGCTATACAATCGGGTTTGATGAAAAAAAGCAGGCAGTAAACGGTAAGTTTGGCTTTGTAGCCGGGCTGAGTGCCAAAGCAGACTTTGAAGGCAACCTGTACTTTGCCCCTGCTGTTAATTACAGCATGAAAGGCTACACTGTCACGTTTAACCGTATTTCTTACCCTCCCGATTCACTGGCTATTGACAATGATGTGACGATGCACACCTTTGAGATTGCCGCCCACCTGCAATATGATTTCTCAAAACAGCCGGGACATTTTTTCATGAAAGGAGGCCCGAATATAGATTTGCAGCTATTCGGAAAAGAAAAATTTAACCGCAGCGATAATACCAGCAAGTCGCGGAGCATGAGCTTTGGGTATACAGAGTATGGCCGTTTTGCCGGGGGCTTACAGTTGGCATTGGGTTACGAAACGAAAAAGAAAGCCTTTGTCCAGTGCCTGTACAGTCATGGCTTTGGCAGTATCAACAATGCCGACCATGGCCCGCGCATCCGCTACCGGTACTTCAACCTGTCGCTGGGGACATATCTGGGTAAGAAAAAGGGGTAATGCGGTATCAAACCGGGACTTCAAACTCCCTCTTACCAGCATGCCCATTTACTCAATAGTTCAGTCTTACAATTGATCCGCCAATAACTTATTTGGCTGAGATATATTTATCCAAAGCCAAACAAGAACAAACAAGCCCTGCCAGCGAGATGAAAGACCTTACCCAATTCATATTTCCCCATTCAGTTGCAACACGTTTGAGTGTTCCGGTATCAGGAAGCTGTTCGGAGAGGAACATAATTTCATTTCGGGGATAGAAGTAGGTAAAGGTTAAAATCATAGAAGATACAAAACAAACTAAGGCGACGCTCAGATATAACCGGATAGCGG
>DAOLFO010000124.1:0-8724 GCA_035326305.1 Chitinophagaceae bacterium | reverse complement strand
CATCCCTATTTACGAATTTCGATTTGAGATTTATGATTTATTAGCCGATAGATGTACGATGTACGGCGCAGTGATTGACGATTCACGATTGCGGGCCGTTGACCATTGACTGTTATCCGTCATCCGATTGCCGGTTCACGGGCAACCACTCATTAATGCTGACTCTAAAAAGAAAGCCTTTCGCCATGCGGCGAAAGGCTTTTGGATCTCATTCTCAACGTAAAATGAATTTAGCTTAGTCGTAGTGCAGCTTGAGCTCCACACGGCGGTTTTGCTGGCGGCCGGCAGCCGTTTTGTTATCAGCCACGGGCTCATCCTGGCCAAAGCCTGCTGAAACCAGGCGGGATTCAGCAATACCTTTTTTTACCAGGTAATCATATACAGATTTTGCACGGTTTTCACTCAGCACCTGGTTTTTGTCAGCCTTACCCGTATTATCAGTATGGCCGTGTATATCCAGCTTCAGGTCAGCATCGGCTTCCAGTATTTTTGCCACTTCATCCAGCGACTTATGCGACTTAGCAAGCAGCTTGGCGCTGCCGGTAGCGAAGTAAATGTTTTGAGCTGCTACAGATACTACTTTCTTCACTTCTTCTTTTATTTCAGGGCAGCCATTGTTGGCAGCAATACCGGCCAGGTCAGGGCACCTGTCTTCTTCATCTGCTATACCATCTTTATCGCGGTCAGGCATGGGGCAGCCACCATATTTAGCAAGGCCGGCTACATCGGGGCACTTGTCCTGGTGGTCAGCTATGCCATCACCGTCGCTGTCAACAGGGCATCCGTTGGCATCTACTTTTACACCGGCAGGTGTGCCGGGGCATTTGTCAAGGTGATCGGGTACTTTGTCACCATCACTGTCAACAGGGCATCCGTTAGCATCCACTTTTACGCCGGCAGGTGTGCCGGGGCACTGGTCATTTGTATCAGGCACACCATCTCCATCCGTATCTTTTACCTCTTCCACCATTACAGGAATGGGCTTGGGCGCTTCGGGCTTCTTGTCACGCAGTGATTGTGTGAAGCCAAGGGAATAGAAGGTATTGTTGTCCAGTTTGTTTTCATTAAAGCTGAGACGGTAATTTCCCTGGAGGAAAATATAGGCTTCATTCAGCAGGTTAAACTGTACGCCCAGTCCCAGCGGGGCGTAGGGGGACCAGTTTTTGCCATAATTGCCAATACCCAGGCCGGCAGACAGGAAGGGGTTTACTAACTTTTCATCATTCAAAGCACGGGCATGAAAAGAGCCTTCAAACTCATTGATATAGCCCGAACTGGCCGCACCGGAAGATTTATAATCGGAGAAAAGCCCGTTGTAGCGTACAGAGTAGTCAAGCTTGCGGGTGATACCATTCCAAAACATCAGGGAGAAGCCCGGGTCTACATGGCCTACTTTAGGCAGAGAGGCAGAGAAGTCGGTCAGGTTGCCGCTAAAGCCAATCAACGGGCTTTTTTTGGCGGCATTATCCTGCTGTGCGCTGGCCATACCGGCAAAAGCAACCAGCAGCAGGGTGATTTTTAGTTTTTTGTATAACATAAGGGATAAAAATTTTCAAAAATGAAAAGAGATGGTTTTAATTGTCACCGCTATAGACAGGTAAAAAGTATAAATGGTTTTCGCAAAGGTCTGTTTTTTACAAAAAGCCCGGTATAGTATTTTTACGATATTTTATACACAAAAGGGGAAAAGAATGCCCGGTTTGCTGCTGCAGCTTCCTGTAGGTTTGTGATTGTATTTAAAATAAGCCCAATGACCGGAGTTCAGCTACTTGGTACGGCAGCGGCTGCCATTACCACGCTCACTTTCCTGCCGCAGGTGATTAAAACATGGAGGGATAAATCGGCCAAAGAAATTTCTTTACTCATGTTTATTATTGCAGTAGTGAATGAAATACTATGGATTATCTATGGTATACTGAGAGATGATATGATTATAATAGCCACCAATGTGATTATGGTCATAATGGCGCTGACAATGATTTATCTAAAATTCAGGTATAGTAAATAGCATGGCAAAAATCAGCACAATCATCTTTGACCTGGGAAATGTATTGGTGAGCTGGGATCCGCAGCGGGTGTTTAACGATACTTACTTTGATACGCCGGAGAAAAAGGAGTATTTCTTTTCGCATATCTGTACCATGGACTGGAATGAAATGCAGGACGAAGGACGCTCCCTGGTAGTGGCTACGCAGGAGCTGGTAGCACGTTTTCCTGAATGGGAAACAGCTATAAGGGACTATTATGGCAGGTGGACCGATATGCTGGGCGGGCCTGTAGCCGGAACGGTGGAAATATTCCGGCAATTAAAAGACAGCGGTAAGTATAAGATATATGCGCTGACCAACTGGCACCATGGCCTGTTTGATATTGCGCTGGTGCGCTATAATTTTCTTCACTGGTTCGACGGGCGTGTGGTAAGCGGCGAGGAAAAAATGAGAAAGCCGCATGCCGCCTTCTATCAGCGGCTTCTTGACCGCTATGGTGTGCGCCCGTCCGAAGCTGTTTTTATAGATGACAGCCTGCGCAATGTAAAAGCGGCAGCAGGAATGGGTATTGACTCCATCCATTTTCACTCACCGGAGCAATTGCGGAAAGAGCTTTTTGCCCGGAAAATAATCTGATACCACATGATAAAAATGAAAACCACTGTCCTGCTGCTGTGCAGCACCGTGCTGCTGGCATCCTGCAGCCGGAGGGTTACTGAAAACGGGAAAGCCTCTTATTATGCAGATAAGTTTGCTGGGCGTAAAACGGCTAATGGTGAAATATTCCGGCAGGGGAAAATGACGGCAGCGCATAAAACACTTCCCTTTGGCACTAAGGTAAAAGTAAAAAACCTGAACAATGGCCGTACGATAAAAGTACGCATCAATGACAGGGGCCCCTTTGTAGCAGGGCGCATCATTGACCTGAGCCGGAAAGGAGCCCGCAAGCTGGGCATGATCCGGGATGGGGTGGTGCCGGTAGTAATCAGCTACAAAGGGAAATAGCCTTGTGCCGGGCTTCTTTGTTTTATTCTAATATCGGCCGCAGCCACCTGCCCATTTCATCCGCAGACATACCTTTGCGCTGCACATAGTTTTGAAACTGGTCAGGCTGAATTTTACCTACGCCGAAATACTGGCTTTGCGGATGGCTGAAATACCAGCCGCATACGGAAGAAGCGGGATACATAGCCAGGGATTCGGTGAGGTGTATACCGGTCGTTTCTTCACCGCCAAGCAGGTGAAACAGTTTGTACTTCTCCGTATGATCCGGGCAGGCGGGATAGCCCGGTGCAGGGCGGATACCGGTATATTCTTCTTTGATCAGTTGCTCATTTGTCAGGGTTTCTTCTTTCATATAGCCCCAAAATTCTTTGCGGGTGCGCTCATGCAGGCATTCGGCAAAAGCCTCTGCCAGCCGGTCGGCCAGCGCCTGGAGCGATATTTTATTATAATCATCAAAAGCCGCTTCAAAGCGTTTGATATGGGGCTCAATGCCCTTGATGGTAACAGAGAAGGCGCCGATATAATCTTCCTTGCCGGTTTGCTGCGGGGCAATAAAATCGGCCAGGGAAAGATTTGGCTGCCCTGCTGCTTTTTTGATTTGCTGGCGCAATGATTCTAAATGAACAGTGCCTTTCCCGGTATTGAGCGCTATGGTATCTGCCTCAATGGTATTGGCCGGCCAGAAGCCTACTACTCCCTGGGCCGTCAGCCATTTTTCTTCAATAATGGTATCGAGCAGTTGATTGGCATCGTTAAACAGTTTGGTGGCTTCAGTACCCACTTTGCTGTCAGTTAATATATCGGGAAAATTACCATGCAGCTCCCAGGAAATAAAGAAAGGTTTCCAGTCAATATATTTTCTCAGCTCCTTCAGGTCGTAATCATGAAATACCCGGACGCCGGTAAAAGCGGGTACGGGCGGTGTATAGGTATCCCAGTCTATTGCCACCTTATTATTTTGCGCTTCGCTAAAAGGCAAATAGGTTTTTATCACTTTTTTATTTTCAAAATCGTGGCGGAGCCGGGAGTACTCTTCCTTTATTTTTGACAGGAAGCCCTGCTTTTGTTCATTCAGCAGGGAGCCGGTTACTGTTACGCTGCGGCTGGCATCCAGCACATGCACCACACCTTCATCATACTGCGGGGCAATTTTTACAGCAGTGTGCATGCGGGATGTGGTGGCGCCGCCAATCAGCAGCGGCTGCTTCATGCCGCGGCGTTTCATTTCATGGGCCACATTCACCATTTCATCCAGCGAAGGGGTGATAAGGCCGCTGAGCCCGATAATATCTGCTTTTTCTTTTTCGGCGGTGTCCAGTATTTTTTCGGCAGGCACCATCACACCGAGGTCAATGATCTCATACCCGTTGCAGCCTAATACCACACCTACAATATTTTTACCAATATCATGCACATCACCTTTTACCGTTGCAAGTAATATTTTGGCCCCCCCACCCCCCGAAGGGGGGATGGCAGACTCCTCACTTTGCAGCTTGCTTAATATCTGCAGGCGGTGAAGGATCTTTTCAAGTACGGATTCAGGCCTGGAAATTACTTCTTCGTTTGTAAAACGGACGACATCAAATCCCTGCTCCAGCAGCCATAAGGTTCTTTGTATATCACTTTCAACATTATCCGGCAATTGATGTATGAGGCCGTCAATTTCTACAACAAGGCGGTGCTTAAGGCAAACAAAGTCTGCAATATAAGGCCCGATAATATGCTGGCGTCTGAATTTATAGCCCTCCAGCTTTTTGCCGCGCAACAACTCCCATGTAATGTTCTCTGCCTCTGTCGGATTGCTTCTTGATGTTTTTACAAATTCTTTCAGGAGCCCGTACAGCATAGGGTCGGCTGTTTCATACCGGGGAGAGGTTTCGTTGTCCTCCCCTTTGGGGGGAAGGGGGGCCTTTTTTGCCGCTTCAATAAATGGAAATAAATACGCCACGCTTTTCTTCATCACCCTTGCACTTTTTACCACCTGTGGCAGAAACATTTTGCCGGCGCCAAACAGGTCGCCCACCACACTCATGCCATCCATCAGCGGACCTTCGATCACTTCCAGGGGCTTAGGATATTTTTGCCTTGCTTCTTCTGTATCTGCATCAATATAGTCGGTGATGCCATTTACCAGTGCATGTTTCAGCCGTTCTTCTACAGTGGTATTGCGCCAGGCATCGTCTTTCTTTTCTGTTTTTCCCTGCGACTTTACTGTTTCTGCAAAGGCAATCAGCTTTTCTGTGGCTTCATTGTTTTCATTATTCCTGTTGAGGATAACGTCTTCACACAGTTCTTTCAGGGCGGGTTCTATTTCATCGTACACCACCAGCTGGCCCGCATTGACGATGCCCATGTTCATGCCCGCCTTTATAGCATGATAAAGAAATACGGAGTGCATGGCCTCTCTTACCGGCTCATTGCCACGGAAGGAGAAAGACAGGTTGCTCACACCACCGCTGATACTGACTAAAGGCATCAGCTCTTTAATGCGCCGCGTGGCATTGATAAAATCCACCCCATAGTTGTTATGCTCTTCCAGGCCGGTGGCTATGGCAAAGATGTTGGGGTCAAAAATGATATCCTGCGGGGCGTACCCTATTTTTTCGGTAAGGATTTTATAAGCCCGGTGGCATATCTCCACTTTTCTGTCTTCGGTATCAGCCTGCCCGGCCTCATCAAAAGCCATAACCACCGCTGCTGCACCATAGCTCAGGCAGATGGTGGCCTGCTCAATAAATTTTTCTTCGCCTTCTTTTAAAGAAATAGAATTGACCACGCACTTGCCCTGTACGCAGCGCAGCCCCGCTTCTATGATTTCAAATTTGGAAGAATCGATCATCAGCGGCACCCTGGCAATATCCGGCTCACTCTGCACCAGGTTTACAAAAGTGGTCATGGCTTTTACCCCATCCAGCAGCGCATCGTCCATGTTGATGTCAATGATCTGGGCGCCATTTTCCACCTGCTGCCGGGCCACGCTCAGCGCTTCTTCGTATTTATTTTCCCTGACGAGGCGGGCAAATTTTTTAGAGCCGGTTACGTTAGTCCTTTCGCCAATATTGACAAAGTTGGTCTCTGGCCGGATGATCAAAGGTTCAAGGCCGGATAAGCGTAAGTAAGGTTTTATATGTGTTGATGCGGACATAGCTTTAGTTTGAAGTATGCTGAGCCTGCAGGAGCTTTAGTACCTGCTTTTCAGGGAAAAACATTTTGTATTTGCTGGCAAATATTTGCCTGTTGCCGGAACCAAGCGTATAGCGTATGATATTTTCTTTTTTACTTTTACAAAGGATGATACCTATAGTTTTATTTTCTTCTTCCGCTTTTACCTGCTCATCATAATAGTTGACATACATCTGGAGCTGCCCCAGATCCTGGTGCTTCAGCGTACCAATTTTTAAATCAATCAGCACAAAGCAGCGGAGAATACGATGATAAAACACGAGGTCTATAAAATAATCTTCACCGTCCATCCGAATTCTTTTTTGCCTGTCCACAAAAAGAAACCCTTTTCCCAGCTCTTTTAAAAAATTTTCAAGCTGATCAATGATAGCGCATTCAAAGTCATTTTCTGTATAAACATCCTTTTCAGACAGGTTTAAAAACTCCAGTATATACGGATCTTTTATGGCATCAGATGGTGTGGATATAACATGCCCCTTTTTGCTCAGCTCTCTTACCTTTTTTTTGTTGCGGCTAAGTACCAGGCGTTCGTACAAAGCACTGTCATATTGCCTCTTTAATTCCCGGATGCTCCACTGCTCATTGATTGCCTCAATCTCATAAAACTTTCTTTCATCCCTGTTTTCAATCTTTAGCAGGATCATATAATGTGACCAGCTAAGCAGAAAAAAAGATTTCCGAGACAGTGTCTCGGATTTTTGACTGCCTGCTTTAACAGATGAGACCAATTTCCGAGACAGTGTCTCGGATTTTCGTTTTTTGGCATATACTTCATAAGCCTGCTTATAGGTCAGGTAAAAAGCACGCATGTTTTCCAGGTTATCTACAGAAAAGCCGCGGCCAAACTCCCGGTTCAGTTTTTTTGAAAGGCCGGTTAATGTTTTTGACGCATAGGCAGCTTTAGAAGCGCCTCCCTGTTCATATTCCACAATCAGGCGGCCTACATGAAAATAAGTAAGCGTTAATGCATGATTGATGGCTGTGTGCAGTTCCTCTTTTGATTTCTGAATGAGCTGCCTGATATTGGTAAATAGTGTTTTGGATGTGATTCTTTTTATCATGGTGTTTCAGGTTACAAAACTTCATCCGGTACGGGCAACTGGCGCGGGCTTATATTTTTAACATGCTCCGCTATATGCCTGATATGGTCTGGTGTGGTGCCACAGCATCCGCCTACAATATTGACAAATCCCTCTTTGGCCCATTCTTCTAAATAATGCCCGGTATCTTCCGGCGCTTCATCGTATTCTCCCATAGCATTGGGTAGTCCTGCATTGGGGTAGGCAGATATATAGCAACCGGCCAACTGCGACAGTTCAGCAATATGCGGGCGCATTTCTTTGGCGCCGAGGGCGCAATTCAGCCCCACGCTCAATGGCTTTGCATGAGTGACGGAAGTGTAGAACGCTTCCAGCGTTTGCCCGCTTAAGGTGCGGCCCGAAGCATCGGTGATGGTACCGCTGATCATGATTTCTTTGCGCTCTGCATCCGGGTGGTCGCGGTAATATTTTTGAATGGCAAAAATAGCCCCCTTGGCATTCAGCGTGTCGAAAATGGTTTCAATAAGCAGGATGTCCACGCCGCCATCCACCAGCCCTTTTACCTGCTCATAATAAGCAGCCACCACCTCTTCAAATGTCACGGCGCGGTAGCCGGGGTTGTTTACATCAGGAGAAAGTGAAAGTGTCTTATTCAGCGGGCCAATAGCTCCTGCCACCCAAGCCTGCCTGCCTGATTCGGTAATGGCCTGCCGGGCACAGCGGGCAGCGGCTACGTTGAGCTCATAGGCCAGCGACTGCATATCATAGTCGGCCATGGCGATGGAAGTGCTGCTGAAAGTGTTAGTCTCAATAATATCAGCACCCGCATCTAAGTATTGCTTGTGTATGGCTGTGATGATGTGCGGCTGCGTGATGCACAGCAGGTCGTTATTGCCCTTTACATCAGTATGCCAGTCTTTAAACCGTTCTCCGCGATAGTCGGCTTCTGCCAGCTTATACTGCTGTATCATAGTGCCCATGGCCCCGTCTATGATGAGGATGCGTTTTTCAAGCTCCTGCCGTATTGTATTCATAACTTCTTTTTTAGTGTCCCGGCTTCAGTACCCTGATTAGGCTTTTGTTGCGTCGCACACTTCAGCGCCTGGCCCGCTACTCAGCTTTTTTGCCACTATTGCCCCATAGCAAAAGGGACGATAAAGAGTGCGACGCAACGAAGCCCATAGCACTACTGCTGCTGGCTGCATCATTATTATGTATAACACCGGAACTGATAAACGCTGGAAAACTTTTGAGGAGTTTGCGGACGTTTATTAGTTCTGTTATTTAGCCAGGCCGAACAATAAACAAATCCGCCTGTAAAAGGCAAAGCTACTATAAGTATGGTTAATTTGCAAATAGGGGAGCTGTAAAGTGCCCGGTGGCAGATTTGGAGATTTGCAGGACGTGTGATGTACGGTGCAGTGATTAATGGCTGGTAATGTCTGATTTAATCATTTCTGATTTGGTGATTTACTAATAGCTGTTAGCCGTTAGCTGCAAGATGTACG
>DAOLFO010000123.1:0-8767 GCA_035326305.1 Chitinophagaceae bacterium | reverse complement strand
CCCCGCCACTACCGCGAGCACCAGGCAGGCCGCCCCACCAGTACCAACCCTATCGCTTCTATTTTTGCATGGACAAGGGGGCTGGCATTCCGCGGCAAACTGGACGGCAACCAGCCGCTGATCGATTTTGCCAATGCGCTGGAAACCGTATGTATAGAAACGGTGGAAGAAGGTAAAATGACAAAAGACCTGGCGGTATGCATACACGGCAATAAAGTGACACATGGCAAAGACTACCTGCATACTGAAGAATTCCTGGATGCTATTGATACCAACCTGAAAAAGAAAATGGGTTATTAAGGCTCATTTCATTTATAAAAAAAGCGCCTTTCAGCAGGCGCTTTTTTTATACCCTATTTTGAGTAGGCCAAATACTGTTTCTTTTTTTTACTTTTCCTGAAAAGTTCACCACCATGGATCTGCTCGCACTAGCCATAGGCCCCGGGATCGCCATTTGCCTTTTCTTTGTTTACCGGGATGTATTTAACAAAGAACCTAAAATAGGACTTGTCATTACGTTTGTACTTGGCGCCCTGTCCATATACCCTGCCATGTTTATTGAAAAACAGATCATTAATCAATCTGATTTCAGCATCCAGACGATCGTCATCATGGCTTTTATCAAAGTAGCGCTGGTAGAGGAGCTTTGCAAGTTTGCCGTGGTCCGCGGCTTTTCTTATAACCTGAAAAGCTTTGATGAGCCGCTGGATGGTATTGTATACTCGCTGATGGCCAGTATGGGCTTTGCCTCCCTGGAAAATGTTTATTATGTTTTTGATTTTTATAAAGACTACGGAACAGACCAGTACCAAATGGTATTGACAAGGATGTTCACAGCAGTGCCGGCCCATGCCACATTTGGCATACTGATGGGATATTATGTGGGTAAAGCAAAAATGGATAAAGCCAAAAGCGGGATGTACCTGGTAAAGGGTTTGCTCTGGGCTATATTCTTCCACGGTTTGTATGACTTATTTATATTTCTGCAATATTCCCCGCAATTGAGTGAATGGACAGCCAATGGCCTTTTGCTGGCAGGCGCTATGGCTTCCATGATAGTGGGAATGATATTTTGCCTGAGGCATTACCGGACCCATCGCCTGTTATCACAGCAAATGTTTGTGCCCCTTTCCGGATTTAGCATACGCCGCGCCGGGCCGGGAGATATCCCGCTTATACGGTCGCTTACCCATCAGATATGGCCACATACCTATGGCAGCATTCTGAAACAGGAGCAACTGGACTATATGCTGGGCCTGATGTACAGTGAAAAAGCTCTTGAAGACCAGATGAAAGAGAACCATGAGTTCGTCATTGCTTACTCGGGAAAAGAAGCAGCAGGCTTTGCCTCTGTGGGCATGATAGCCCCCGGAACCTTTAAGCTGCATAAGATTTATATACTACCATCGCAGCAGGGAAAAGGTATGGGCAAATATATTGTAGAGACAGTAATAGGCAATATGAAAGTAAAAGGAGCAACGGCCCTGCAGCTAAACGTAAACCGGCATAATGATGCCCGCTCATTTTATGAGAAGCTGGGGTTTGCTGTTATCCGCGAAGAAGATATTGATATCGGGAACGGCTACTACATGAATGATTACGTGATGGAGAAAAAAGTATAAACTGCCATTCTTTCCTTTTCAGCAGCCGGCCCGTCCGGCTGTTTTTAGTTATTCCTGTCTATCTGCAGCTTTTTCACCATTTCCGCAGACATCCCTTCGGCAGATATGCCATACCCGCTTACCAGCACTCCCTTTTTATCGCCCTTACCTTCTATGGCATATACAGCCGCTTCATCAGCAGGATCAGAGTTGCCTTCAAACCGGTATGCTTCCACTATTTCAAAATCAGCAATATCAAACTTATCACCATGGCAGATCAGGCAGTTTTCCTGCAGGTTAAAGTCAAGGGTATATCCTCTTTTTTTCAGTCCGTTTACTGCAGCGGATACTGTATCGTAAATATACATTGCGGATAGTTTAATTGTAGTTTTATCATCCGGGCACCTTCCCCCGGCCCCTTTTCAAAGATACAGCTCATTGACGGACTTAATACCCTGTAAAACAAGCTATTTTCAGCTTCACTCCCTATATGAAAGATCGTCTTATGTATTAGGCATTTACATCCGCAAACCGTACCTTTGCCGGCAAATTAAACCAGATCATACATGTCTACAACTACAAAATCTATTGACTTTTCCCTGCCCTACAAAGTGGCAGATATATCGCTGGCAGAATGGGGCCGCAAAGAGATACGCCTTGCAGAGGCAGAAATGCCCGGGCTCATGGCTATCCGTAAGGAATATGGCCCTTCCCAGCCTTTAAAAGGGGCCCGTATTGCCGGATGCCTGCACATGACAATCCAGACAGCCGTGCTCATCGAAACACTGGTATCATTAGGCGCAGAAGTAAAATGGAGCTCCTGCAATATTTTTTCCACGCAGGATCATGCTGCGGCTGCTATCGCTGCTGCCGGCATCGGTGTATTTGCCTGGAAAGGACAGACGCAGGAAGAGGCGGACTGGTGCATTGAGCAAACTTTATTTTTCGGCAGCAAAGAGCGTCCGCTGAACATGATACTTGATGACGGCGGCGACCTGACCAATATGGTGCTGGACACTTATCCTGAGCTGGTGCAGCATGTAAAAGGTATTTCGGAAGAAACCACCACCGGCGTGCATCGCCTGTATGAGCGGGTGGCAAAAGGTACGCTGCCCATGCCTGCTATCAATGTAAATGACTCTGTGACCAAATCAAAATTTGATAATAAATACGGCTGTAAGGAATCGCTGGTTGACTCTATCCGCCGCGCTACGGATGTAATGCTGGCTGGTAAAGTGGCTGTGGTAGGCGGATACGGTGACGTTGGCAAAGGATCTGCAGCTTCACTGGCAGGCGCCGGTTGCCGGGTGATAGTAACAGAGATAGACCCTATCTGCGCCCTGCAGGCCGCAATGGATGGCTATGAAGTAAAGAAAATGATCGATGCCGTAAAAGAGGCCGACATCGTGGTGACAGCCAGCGGCTGCCGCGACCTGATCACAGGCGATCATTTTAAGCTGATGAAGGATAAAACCATCGTTTGCAACATCGGTCACTTTGATATCGAAATTGATATTGCCTGGCTGAATACTAACTATGGCCATACAAAAGACACCATCAAGCCGCAGGTAGATATCTATAATGTGGACGGTCATGATGTGATCATCCTGGCTGAAGGCCGGCTTGTCAACCTGGGCTGTGCCACCGGGCACCCTTCATTTGTAATGAGCAACTCTTTCTCCAACCAGACGCTGGCACAAATAGAGCTTTGGAACAATCATAAGAATTATGAAAACAAAGTATATGTGCTGCCCAAGCATTTGGATGAAAAAGTAGCCCGCCTGCACCTGGCAAAAATAGGCGTGGAGTTAGATGAGCTGACAGATGCACAGGCCTCCTATCTTGGCATTACCAAGGAAGGTCCGTTTAAGCCAGAGCATTACCGTTATTAATTTCCGCTGACCGGAAAGCATATTCAAAAGAAAAGCGCCCTGTTAACCCAGGGCGCTTTTACATATCCGATACCAAGCAGGCTTTAAAAATATTTTGCCCGCGGCCTGCCCCTGCTTACGGTACCTGTTTATGCCGAATTTCTTCCGGCATTGATGATACCAAATGAACAGCGCATCACCAGCTTTTCGTATACTTCTTTCAAAGGAGACTGCACCAGTTGCTCATCAAACTCCCGTATGCGTGCCAGCGCATACTGCTGTATGGTGAGCAATGGCAGCACAATGCGTTCCCGCATTTGGATAGAAAGATGATCTACCGGGTAGTCAGCCATCAGATCAGCATTGCCGGACAGTTTAAGCAAATACTGCCTGGTCAGCTCATACTCATTAAAAATATTCTGCCATATCTCCCCGTATTGCTTATGCTCTCCCAGGTAAGCGGTAAGCGGGAAAAATGATTTCATCATCGCCATTTCACAATTGTCCAGCAGGGTTTTAAAGAACAACGATTCTTTATACAACTTTTGCAGGGCTGCAAACTTGCCTTTCTGCTCCATGGCCTGCAGGGCAGCGCCTACTCCATAAAAGCCTGTAACATTTTGCTTGAGCTGGCTCCAGGATCCGGCAAATGGTATAGCCCTCAAATCTTTTAATGACAACCCGGAAGAGCCGCCTCGCTTTGCAGGCCTGCTACCAATATTTGTTTCGCTGTAAAAACGCAGCGGGCTTGCATTAAGCAAATAATCGGCGAGATAGGGGTGGTCCCGCAATGAGCGATAGGCTTCATAAGCATAACCGGAGAGTTCATGCAACAGGCTTTCTTCTGCCTCCGACAGTGTAACATAGTTTGTGGAAAACAGGTCGTTGGATATGCCGGCATTCAGCAGTTGCTCCATATTATACTGTGCTGAGTCTACGGTACCAAAATTGGAGCTGATGGTTTGCCCCTGGATGGTCAGTTGTATTTCCCTGTTGGAAATATTTTGTCCCATGGAAGCATAAAACCTGTGCGTTTTGCCACCACCGCGTGAAGGCGGCCCTCCCCTGCCATCAAAGAAAACAACATCTATATCATATTTGCGGGAGATGCGGGTCAGCTCTTCCTTTGCTTTATAAATGCTCCAGTTGGCCATCAGGTAGCCGCCATCTTTAGTGCCATCCGAAAAGCCGAGCATGATCGTTTGTGTATTGCCCCTGCGTAGGAGGTGCTGGCGATATACCTGGTTGGTGTACAAAGTTTCCATCACGGCGGCTGCCACCTGCAGGTCTCCTATCGTTTCAAACAGTGGTACAATATCTACCGGCATGGCTTCCCTGTCCCAGCCACACAACTGAAAGAGGCCGAAAACCTCCATGGCATCCAGGGCGCTGGTACACTGGCTGATGATATAACGGGAGCAGCCATCCGTTCCGTTATATTCCTGTATGGTACGCACGGCTTTTATGCTATCCAGCGTATCTGCCAGCACGGCATCTTCCAGAACCGGGAAATCATTGACAGTTGTTACTGATGTAAGGGCCTCAATTTTTTCTTCATCACTCAGTGAAGAATAGCCCGCCGGCAGTGCCGGTATTTTTCCTGCAAGCGCATTGAGCAGCTTACCATGTATGCTGCCATCCTGCCGGATATCCAGTGATGCAAAGTGGAGCCCGAACAATTCGATTTTGCTCATCAGGCTGTCTACCATGTGCAGGAAGAGCCCATTGTGCTGATGTATGATGATCTGTCTTATTTCCTGCAGGGTATCCAGTATTTCATTCTTGGAGAGATTTGTTTTCTGCCCGGGTATAAACAGGTTGGAATACAATTTAGCTTCCAGCCCGCTGAGCAATGTATCTATACCATGAAAGGTCAGCCTACGCTTCAGCCGGCGCACATCGAGGTAATAACATTTCAGGATACTGCCGCGCAGCGCATCGGCCCCCTGCAGTGTGGTGGCTGTGGTAACAAAAGGATTACCATCCCTGTCACCGCCCGGCCAGAAGCCCATACGGATCACCGCATTGCTGATATCAACGGCGTCCGGGAACTGCAGCTTCAGCCTTGACACGATGCGGCCTGCCGCCGCATAAAATACATTCTCCAGGTACCAGATCAGGCTGACGGCCTCATCATAAGGTGTGGGTTTTTGCTTTTTGAAAAATGGGGTGCGGCCCAGTTGCTGCAGGTAAGTATTTACCAGGCTGGTATTATTATCAGCAAGTGCTTTCGAAAGATCGTTAATAATACCGAGTACCGGGCCCGGGTAAAATTGTGTAGGATGCGCCGTCAGCACCAGCCGTATACAAAATTCCCTGAGCTTATCCGCCAGCTCTTCCTGCCGGCCCTCCTGTATCACTTCAGACTCCAGGTGCTTTAATGTGCCCACCCCGTTCATGTCATGCACATTGCGGAATGCAGCATCCTCAAGCGCATCAAAAAGCACCACCTGCCTTTCCACGTACTGTACAAAGCGGAATAAGAGATCCGTTTTTTCCTGCTCGTTGGTATAAGAAGTATGCCTGCTGAAAAAATCCTCAATAATGCGTATAGGGCTGAAATTTCTTTTATACCCTTCCTCGCAATTATTTGACAGCACCGATAACAGGATACCCGTCTTCTCAATCCGGTGAAAGGGCAGGGAAGTGAAAAGGCTGTTGTACAACTGGAACCTTAATCCCACTTCACTACGAAACTGCTGCAATGGCTGAATGGATGAGTGCACCATTAGTCTGATTTTTAATTGTAAAACGGTGGCAGCAAACGTGGTGCTGAAATTACTGATTTTATCAGAATAGCATCCTTACGGTTACCGCTACTGTTATTTATTTACATTAAAATATAGTTTACAAAAAAAGGCCCTGCTCAACGCAGGGCCTGTACATTTATTCCGGCATGCCGGGGTTAAGACGCTGCTTCCGCTTCGCCTTCCTGTTTATTCGCTTTTTCCTCAGCAGCCGGTGCTGCTTCCGTTGTTGCATCTGCCTTTTTAGAGCGGCCGCGGCGTGTTTTCTTAGCGGTTTCTTTGGCCTCGCCTTTGCCGTATACTTCATTGAAGTCTACCAGCTCGATCAGGGCAGTTTCTGCATTATCGCCGGGACGGGCTCCCAGTTTGATGATGCGGGTATAACCACCGGGGCGGCCTCCTACTTTTTCCGCTATGCTTCCAAACAGCTCCTTTACGGCTTCCTTATCCTGCAGGTAGCTGAATACCACACGGCGCTGGTGAGTGGTGTTTTCTTTTCCTTTTGTGATCAGGGGCTCTACGTATACACGCAGGGCTTTGGCTTTTGCCACTGTTGTTACAATCCTTTTGTGTTGAATCAACTGGCAGGCCAGGTTACTCAGCAGGGCTTCCCTGTGGGCTTTGGTACGGCTGAGGTTTTTAATTTTGTCTCCGTGACGCATGACGATTTAAATTTGACAATCAGCCAATTTTTCAATCAGCTAATTATTGTTTAAAAATATTCGGTTGTACCGTGTCAAGGAATTACAACCTACTTATTGGATGTTCTGTAAAAGGCAGCCTGAAAAAACATTGTTGCATTTCCAAACTGCCGAATAAGCTAATTATAACTCATCTTTATCCACTCCCAGCTTCTGCAGGTCCATACCAAAGCTGAGGCCTCTTTCTGTCAGCACCTGCTCAATCTCTGCCAGGGACTTCTGACCAAAGTTGCGGAACTTCATCAGGTCTTCCTGCTCATACTGCACCAGCTCGCTGAGCGAGTTGATCTTCGCTGCTTTCAGGCAGTTGAAGGCACGTACAGACAGATCCAGGTCTTCCAGCGGGGTTTTCAGCACCTTGCGCAATTGCAGTGTCTGCTCATCCACCAGGTCTTCTTTCTTCTCTTCTTTATTATCAAAAGTGATGTTCTCGTCAGTGATGATCATCAGGTGCTGGATCAGGATGCGGGAAGCCTGCTTTACCGCTTCTTCCGGATGAATGGTACCATCAGTAGAAACCTCCATGATCAGCTTTTCGAAGTCAGTACGCTGCTCCACACGGGTGTTCTCGATAGTATATTTTACATTCTTGATGGGGGTGTAGATCGCATCAACCGGAATGTATCCCATCGGGGCATCTTTCGGTTTGTTTTCTTCTGCGGGCACATAGCCGCGGCCTTTGCCGATAGTCAGCTCAATGTCCATTTTAGCAGAAGAATCCAGCGTGCAGATAAGCAGATCAGGGTTCATGATCTGGAAAGAGTGTGTCGCCTCACCGATCATACCTGCGGTAAATTCGGTTTTGTTTTTCAGCGACAGCAATATCCTTTCGTTAGCTACTTCGTGATCTACAATTTTCTTGAAGCGAACCTGCTTCAGGTTCAGGAAGATTTCCACCACGTCTTCGCTTACCCCTTTCATGGTGGCAAACTCGTGGTCTACGCCTTCTATTTTTACTCCTACAATCGCATAGCCTTCCAGCGAGCTCAGCAGCACCCGGCGAAGGGCATTGCCGATTGTTACGCCATAGCCAGGCTCCAGCGGACGAAACTCAAACTGGGCTTCGAAATCCGTTGCTTTTTGCAGGATAATTTTATCCGGTTTTTGGAAGTTCAGGATAGCCATATTTGTCTTTAGATTTTAGAAATGATGGTAAAATAGCTGTTAGCTTTAAGCAATAAGCTTACAGCTAATCGCTAAAAGCTGTTATTTAGAATACAACTCGACGATCAGTTGCTCTTTGATGTTTTCAGGAACACTTTCCCTTTCAGGATAAGTAATGAAAGTACCTTTGAGCTCTGTTTCGTTCCAGTCCAGCCAGCTAAACTTGGGATTTTTTGCCCTTACCACACTGGTGATGGAAGTCCTTCCGCGGCTGCCTTCCTTGATGGTGATAATATCACCAGCCTTCAACTGGAAAGAGGGAACATTCACCACTTCACCATTTACTTCAATGTGCTTGTGGCTTACCAGTTGACGGGCAGCAGGACGGCTGGGCGCAATACCCATACGGAATACGGTATTGTCCAGGCGGGCTTCCAGCAGCTTGATGAGGTTTTCACCTGTTACACCTTTTCTGCGGGATGCTTCTTCAAATGTTTTACGGAATTGCTTTTCCAGAATGCCGTATGTGTATTTGGCTTTCTGCTTTTCACGTAATTGCAGGGCGTATTCACCTAAGGTTTTACGCTTGCGTTTTTCACCGTGCTGACCGGGAGGGTTGCTGTTTTTACCTAACCATTTACCATTGCCTAAAATCGGCTCTCCGAAAATACGGGAGATCTTGGTCTTGGGACCATTGTAACGTGCCATAATTATACTTTCATTTAAGCTTTTTTAGAAACCGG
>DAOLFO010000122.1:0-8799 GCA_035326305.1 Chitinophagaceae bacterium | reverse complement strand
GGCTGCCCCGAAGAAGTGAAAAAGGAAATAGTGGAAAAAGTAAACTATGCGGCCAGGAAAATACAGTTTAAAGTAAACAGTGCCAGCCTGCTGCCCGCTTCTTATAAAGTGCTGGATGAAGTGGCAGAACTGCTGCAGGCCAACCCGGAGCTGAAGGTGGAGATAGAAGGCCATACCAGCCGTGAGGGCGCCTATGAGCTGAATAAGCGCCTGTCGCTGCAAAGGGCCGGTGCCGTAAAAGCCTACCTGGAATCTAAAGGCGTGGACGGGGCCAGGCTCACCGCTACCGGGTACGGGCCCGATAAGCCGGTGGCAGAGGGCGACAGCCCGGCAGCAAGAGCGCAAAACAGGCGGGGGGAACTGGTATTGAGCAAACAATAGTATCTTCTTTTCGTCAAAAGGACACCAAAACCCTGCAAATTGTGTATTTGCAGGGTTTTTATTTACCCGCATATTTATGAGTGGTAAATAGTATTTTTAGCACTTTACCCATTTTTGTATTTAAAATCAACCAAGAAGTAATATGAGTACTCCCCTGAAGCGTACCCTTTTATCAGCAGTGGCCGGATGCATGAGCATGATTTTGTTTGCACAAAAAGAGACCGTACCCAAAGGCTGGCACCTGATGGACTTAAAGGACAGCGGCTATTATGGCATCAGCATGGATAAAGCCTATGCCTTTGTAAAGCAGAAAAAGCTGAAAAGCACGCCCATCATTGTGGCGGTCATTGACTCCGGTATAGATACCCTGCACGAAGACCTGCGGGATGTGCTGTGGAAAAACCCCAAAGAAATACCGGGCAATGGTATAGACGATGACAACAACGGCTATATTGATGACGTATACGGATGGAACTTCCTCGGCGGGCGGGATGGCGCCAACGTGGAGAAAGACTCCTATGAAGCAGCCCGCGTGTACCATAAATTCAGGAGCAAATGGGAAGGAAAAGAAGTGGATATCAAATCCCTCTCCCCTGCCGATGCCAGAGAGTTTGATGCCTGGTCAAGAGCGAAGAAAGATGTGGTGAAACCCGGTGAAATGCCGGAAGATATGGATGCGGAAAAAATCAGGGAAACCATCGCCAACCTGAAGCTGGCCGACTCCATGATACATATCGGCGACTCCATCATCCGCAAAGACCTCGGCAAAAGCGAATACACCTGCAAGGATTTGTCGGCTTATACCGCCAGCAGCGGAATAGCCGGAAGGCTCAAGGCCATCATGACAGATATCTGTAAGGAAAATGAAAATGATGAAATCACCAATGTGGAGCTTATTGAAGACCTGCAGGGCCAGATCGGTTTCCTGGAAAACGAAATAGGAAAAGTGGAAGCTGCAGAAAAAGCGCCTGTGGCTTATCGCAGCAATGTGGTGAAAGACAATTATGCTGATTTCAATGACAAGTTTTACGGCAATAATAACGTGATGGTAAGCAAAAGCGCCGCCCTGCACGGCACCCACGTATCCGGCATCATTGCCGCTTCGCGGAATAATGGTGTGGGTATGGATGGTGTGGCAGACAATGTGCAGATCATGACCATCCGCGCTGTGCCCGATGGGGATGAGCACGATAAGGATATCGCCCTTGCCATCCGCTATGCGGTAGACAATGGCGCCCGTGTTATCAATATGAGCTTTGGCAAAGGCTTCTCCCCCGAAAAGAAATGGGTGGATGATGCAGTGAAATATGCCCAGGCCAAAGGCGTGCTGCTGGTACATGCAGCAGGCAACAGTGCCCTCAACCTCGATACTTCCTGGAATTTTCCCACGCCTGTATTTGATGATGGCAAACGGGCGCCGAACTGGATCACCGTAGGGGCCAGCGGCGATCCGAAAGCAGGCGGCCTTACCGCCTCCTTTTCCAACTATGGTAAAAAAGAAGTAGATGTATTTGCTCCCGGTGTGCGCATCTATGCCACAGTGCCCGGCGGCAACACGTACCAAAACCTGCAGGGTACCAGCATGGCTTCACCGGTAGTGGCCGGCCTTGCTGCATTTATTATGCAGTATTATCCCGATCTTTCTGCAGAGCAGGTAAAGCTGGCCATTGAAAAATCGGCGCAGAAGCCTGCAAAAAAAGTAACACAGCCCGGCTCAGCCGATGAGGTAAACCTGTCTGATATCAGCAAAACAGGCGGACTGGTAAATGCGTATGAGGCAATTAAAATTGCCTCCGCCATGAAGCCGGAAGTGAAGAAGCCCGCCTCCAATGTAGCGCCGGTTAAACGGCAGTAATACAGGTAGCTGACGAACTATATTTGCAAAAGGCCTGAAGGAGATTTTCCTGTCAGGCCTTTTATTTTTAATTTAGTCAGCCTGTGCAGGATCTTATCCGTTATATCAATACTTATCACCGCCTGGGAGCTGAAGCCATATCTGCGCTGGAAAGGCATTTTGAAAAGCAGGTTTTACCCAAAAGTGAATACCTGCTCCGCGAAGGAAGCGTATGCCGCCATCTTTATTTCCTGCAGCAGGGCGTTTTGCGTGGCTATTACGTACTGAATGGAAAGGAAATCACACACTGGTTTGCTTTTGAAAACAGCTTTGTAACCTCCTTCCACAGCTATATTACCGCTCAGCCTGCGGTGGAGAATATTCAGTTACTGGAAGGTTGTGTGCTGCTGGCCATTACAAAAGAAAAGCTGGAAAAGCTGTTCAACCAGTTTCCGGAAATAGAAAGGGCCGTGCGCATTGCCTATGAAAAATATTATATCCGCCTCGAAGAGCGGTTTGTCAATGCACATTTTAGCAGCGCCGCCGAAAGGTATGAGACGCTGCTGCAGCAATATCCCGGTATCACCAACCGTGTACCGCTTGGCCATATTGCGGCTTACCTCGGTATCAGCCAGGAAACATTGAGCCGTATCCGGGCCCGCCTTTAACATTTTATATGCCGGGTTTTGATCTATGTCAAAAGCCCCCTGCCCGGCAGCGGGTAGTTTTGGTTCAATAAATTTTCTGATATGAAATCAAAACAACTACAACCGCCCTCTCCTGCTTTTATTGCAGCATCCTGGCTTGCCTTCCTTATCGGCTTTATTGGTTTTATCACCGGCCTCTGGAATGCAGAAATGGAGCTGAATGAAAAAGGCTATTATTTCACCGTGCTCGTATTTGGCCTCTTTGCAGCTATATCTGTTCAGAAAGCGGTACGTGATCAAATCGAAGGCATCCCGGTTACCAGCCTGTATTACGGCATAGCCTGGTTCAGCACAGTGCTGTCCATTCTCCTGCTCACAGTCGGCTTGTGGAATGCAGACCTTATCAAGAGTGAAAAGGGCTTTTATGCCATGGCATTTGTATTAAGCCTGTTTGGTGTCATTGCCATTCAGAAAAATACCCGCGACCTGAAGATGTTTGACGATCCGGATACTCACAGCAAAATACCACAGGGTGGAGACTAATTTCGCAGCCGCCCTGCTCTTTAGCCGGTTGCGGATACTTTGTGGTAAAAATTAACCGCCAAGCAAAATTCAAAGAAGATGCATAGAACCACAAAGAGGTATAAAAGAGTTAATCCTTAATGTTCCTTAACTTCTTAATGATTAATCACCGTTAACCATGCAGGGTATAAAAGGGCCAGGCCTTAATGGCCTTTAAATCCTTAATGGTGAATACCCCGGTTTGCTTAATTTTACTGCTCAATCATCAAAAATCAGCAATTGTATGAAGGCTCATTCCCTGTACTATCTTATCCCTGCCCTCCTGCTGGCCTGCAGTACCGGCTGCGCCACCGAAGGCGGCAAAGCGCCGGATGCCGGTGATAGCGACACTACCCGCCCGGTAGAAACCAAAAAGGCCAACGCAGATTACAAACCCGCTTTTGCCGGGCAAACCCGGATAAGCCGCACTGTTACAAAGACGCCCTATAAAGTAGATAAGCTGACTACAAGCCTGCAAAAGCCCTGGGCTGTAATACCACTGCCCGATAACCGGCTGCTGATAACGTTGAAAGCAGGGGAAATGCAGATCAGGGATGCCGGCGGCAACCTTGTAAAAAGTATAACCGGCCTGCCCGCAGTAGATGACCGCGGCCAGGGCGGCCTGCTCGATGTGGCACTCGATCCTGCCTTCAGCAGCAATCAAATGATTTACTGGTCATTTTCAGAAAAGCAGGCGTCCGGTAATCAAAACCTGATGGCAGTGGCAAAAGGGAAACTGAATGAAGCTGCAGGCAAGGTGGATAACCCGGTAGTCATCTTCCGGGCCACACCGGCACTGAAAAGCACACTGCACTTTGGATCACGGTTAATTTTCGACAAAGACGGCCACCTCTTTGTCAGCACCGGTGAGCGCTCAGTACTAGAAGGGCGTGCACAGGCGCAGGATCTGACATCAGGTCTTGGAAAAATATTTAAGATCACGAAAGATGGTAAGCCGGCCCCGGGCAACCCCTTCATCAACCAGCAGGGCGTAATGCCTGAAATATATGCCTATGGCATCCGCAACGCACAGGGGCTCGACATTCACCCGGCTACCGGCGATCTGTGGGAAACGGAGTTTGGCCCCCGCGGTGGTGATGAGCTGAACATCATTAAGCCCGGTAAGAACTATGGCTGGCCCGTTATCACGTATGGTATTGAGTACAGCGGCGGCGAAATTGGCAATCCGCCCATCCAGCAAAAAGCAGGCATGGAGCAGCCCGTCTATTACTGGGATCCTGTATTGTCGCCCAGCGGTATGGCCTTCTATAAAGGCGATGCTATTCCCGAATGGAAAAACAATTTATTTATCGGCGGCCTGAGCAGCACGCATATCGCCCGGGTAGTGATAAAGAACAACAAGGTAGTGGGAGAAGAACGCCTGCTGGAAAATGAAAGAGAGCGTATCCGCGATGTGGCGTATGTCAATAATATGCTCTATGCCGTATCTGATAATGGTACACTGTTTCGTATTAGTAGAAAATAACCGGGCAATACATACACCGGATATTCCGCACAGGCAACTGCTAATAAAAAATCCCGGACATGCGCCCGGGATTTTTTATCTATAGTATAAAATCTTTTCAGCATCTCTCTTTCTCTCCCAACCTTAAACTTTAAACCTTAAACCTTGAACTTTAAACCTTGAACAAAAGAAACCTCACCCCTTCGGATGATCCGCCCATACCGTCACTGCCTCCCAATCCGCCATGTCTTTTTGCATTTCTGCTATTTTCGCTTTCGCACCTCTCAAAGCGCCATTGCCCAGCAGCAGGCGCACAGGCGGGCTTTCACTTTCCACTGCTTTGATAATGGCTTGTGCCGCCCTTACAGGATCGCCCGGCTGGTTGCCGCTATAGCCCCGTATCGTATCCTGGTTGGCATGGGCAGTGGCAGCGTAGTCATCAATTTTAATCCTGGTATCATTGGCAGAGCGTCCTGCCCAGTCGGTACGGAAGCCGCTGGGGGCAATCACTGTTACTTTAATCCCTAACGGGGCTACTTCCTTAGCCAGTGCTTCGGAATAGCCGGTTACGGCAAACTTAGTGGCGTTATAAAATCCCACACCGGGGAAAGCGGCAATACCGCCTACAGAAGATACATTCAGTATATGGCCGCTGCGCTGCCTGCGCATCACGGGCAATACTTCCCGGGTAACGGCCGCCAGGCCAAAAAAATTAATCTCAAACATACGGCGCACTTCCTCCTCCTCACTTTCTTCTATAGCGCCAAAATAGCCAATGCCCGCATTATTCACCAGCACATCTATCCGCCCGAAATGAGCAAGTGCCTGCTCTGTAGCTGCCTTTACCTGCTCCGGGTTTGTTACATCCAGTTGTATTGCCTTAGCGGTAGCAGGATAGGGTGCTGCCAGCGCTTCAATATCCTTTATCTTTCGTGCAGTAACAGCTACCTGCTCTCCTTTTTTCAGTGCTGCTGCTGCCAGGTGCCTTCCAAAGCCGGTAGAGCAACCGGTGATAAACCATACTTTACTCATGTTCTTAGTTTAGGAATATGTTACATTTAAAAGTTCAGGAAGTTCAAAAGGTTTAAGAAGTTAAACAAATACACGGGAACTATGTTCACAAATATTATTTACCTGCCGGTGCAGGTACTGTCAATAACCTAAGTTGATTGCACAGTTTTTACCGAAGGGCAGTAAACAATGTAAAAGTGGATTATTGATATCAGGCTGTGGGGCAAAAGAAAATATCTGCGGGAAGTTGGAAATAATCTTTCAGCCGTTGCGCCATTTTCAGGGTCAGCTCACGCCGCCCGGATAATACAGATGACATATGCCCCTTACTGCCAATCAGTTCTTCCAGGTCTTTGGCTTTTAGTCCCTGCTCCTCCATTTTCAGTTTTACCGCTTCAAGGGGATCCAGCGCCGGCATCGGGATATGTTTATCCTCATAGTCTTTGATCAGCAGCAGCAACAGGTCCAGTTCGTCGGATTCACGGCTGCCCGGCGCTGCATCAAATATATCAAGGCTGCGGTTCAGCGCTTTTTTATAAGCTCCTTCAGTTTTCAGTACTTTCCAGTTCATATTATTTCTTTTTAAATGGCACGGTGGCCACGTCAATTTTATCATATTCCTTATGTGTGCCAAACCAGATCACATAAGCGGCGGCTTTGCGGAAATTGACCATTACCACCAGGCGAAAATCATTTCCCTTGATAAAAAGTTTTCATTTTGAAAACCTTTTTTAGCTTCCAGGGATGGCGTAACGCTGAAAACTGTGCAGCCTTCTTTGGTGAAAAGCGCTCACTTAACTTAGATTATTGACAGGTACTGCAGTAAGCTGGCAACAGCCATAATATGCCGGCCTGGTTATTTTACCACTTAATAAATGAATGGACTAACCTATTCTGACATCAGCACATCTGCATACTTTCAATGTATCACATTATTTTCTGCTGCAAGTCCAAACCATTTGCTGCTGCAGTACGTTGGGCCAGCTCATATCCCGCATCTGCATGGCGTATCACTCCCATACCGGGGTCATTGCGCAGCACACGGCTAAGCCTTGCGGCTGCCTCGGGCGTGCCGTCTGCCACTATCACCATGCCGGCATGAATGCTGTAGCCCATTCCCACCCCGCCGCCATGGTGCAGGGAAACCCAACTGGCGCCGCCGGCCGTATTGACCAGCGCATTCAGCAATGGCCAGTCTGCCACCGCATCGCTGCCATCCGGCATAGCTTCTGTTTCCCGGTTGGGCGAAGCCACAGATCCCGTATCAAGGTGATCCCTGCCGATAACAATCGGCGCTTTTACTTTTCCTGTCCTTACCAGTTCATTAAACGCCTGTCCTGCCTTTTCCCTTTCACCCTGGCCCAGCCAGCAGATGCGGGCCGGCAGCCCCTGGAAAGCAATTTTCTCCTTTGCCATCTTCATCCACCGTATCATACTTTTATTTTCGGGAAACATATTCATGATCACTTCATCTGTTACCGCTATATCCTGCGGATCGCCGCTCAGCGCTGCCCAGCGAAACGGGCCCTTGCCTTCACAAAACAAGGGGCGGATATAAGCCGGTACAAAGCCGGGAAAATCAAAAGCGTTTTCCAGCCCTTTTTCCTTTGCCCTTGCCCGGATGTTGTTGCCATAGTCAAATGTGATGGCTCCGCGGCTTTGTAGCTCCAGCATCAACTGCACATGCCTGTGCATGGAGTTGTATGCATTCGCTATATATTCATCCGGGTTGATCTCCCGCATGGTTACGGCATGTTCATAGCTCAGCTCATGCGGCCAGTAGCCAATGAGCGGATCGTGTGCGCTGGTTTGATCCGTGAGCGTATCGGGTATGATATTTCTTTCCAGCAGCCGCTCCAGCAGGTGTACGGCATTGCAAAGCACGCCAATACTTTTTGCCACACCCTGTTTTTTATACTGCAGGGCGGCATCAATTGCTGCATCAATAGCTGTATGCTTTTCGTCCAGGTATTTTGTCTCCAGCCGTTTATTGATGCGCCATTCCTCTACTTCCGCCACCAGCGCCACGCCTTCATTCATGGTGATGGCAAGCGGCTGTGCCCCGCCCATGCCGCCAAGGCCGGCTGTTACATTCAGCGTGCTTTTCAGGCTGCCTCCAAAATGTTTGGCAGCAGCGGCAGCGTATGTTTCGTAGGTGCCCTGCACAATACCCTGCGAACCGATATAGATCCAACTGCCGGCAGTCATTTGCCCGTACATCATCAGCCCCTTTTTCTCCAGCTCTTCAAAGTGCTGCCAGTTGGCCCAGTTAGGCACCAGTTGGGAATTGCTGATCAGCACACGGGGTGCATCAGGGTGTGTTTTTAAAATACCCACCGGCTTACCGCTTTGTATCAGCAGCGATTCATCGTTCTCTAATATTTTTAATGCTTTAATAATAGCGTCAAGCGCTTCAAAGCTGCGGGCAGCTTTTCCCCTGCCGCCATATACAATCAGGTCATCGGGTCGTTCGGCCACATCCGGGTCCAGGTTATTCAGCAGCATACGGAGAGCAGCTTCCTGTATCCATCCCCTGCAGGTGAGCCGGCTGCCGGTGGGGGTTTTATATTTCAGCACATCATACCCCTGTGTCTTTGTCAGCATAGCAATAGTTATTGGTGAAAAGGTGAAGATACTTATGATTTGTGACTTGGCCGTGTGTGGTACAACAGATATTCATTGTTCATGGTTCATAGCAAACCAGGCGTGAATCAGGTGGCGGCCAGCAGCCGCTGCGGCGTACATCTTGCAAATCATCAAATCAGAAATGATTAAATCAGACATCCATCAAACATCAGTCAACGGCCAGCTATTCGTAAATCCTAAATCGAAATTCGTAAATCGTTATGCCAGTCTCTCAGATGCCTCCTGCGTCGGCATGACAAGCGGCTGAAAGCGGC
>DAOLFO010000121.1:0-8951 GCA_035326305.1 Chitinophagaceae bacterium | reverse complement strand
GAATGCCCGTGGTTACCTTATTGAACCAGTCAACTGTAAGGTTGAAGTCATTGAATAATTGTGCATCAAAGCCAATATTCAACTGAGATGTTTCCTCCCAGCGGAGGTCAGGATTGTCAAGTGTTACCGGGGAGTAACCGGTTGTAATAGCTCCTCCATTTCCTACAGCATAATTATATCCGCCGGAAACAAGTGCCAGGTAGCGGAAGTCCGGCAATCCATCATTACCCACAACCCCATAGCCACCACGTATCTTTAAAGAATTGATAGTGGAACTTCTCCAGAACTCTTCGCGGTGCACATTCCAGCCTGCTGAGAAAGAAGGGAACCTGGCAAATTTGTTATTGAAACCAAAACGGGTAGAACCATCCGTTCTGAAAATGGCAGTCAGCAGGTATTTATCCTGGTAGTCGTAGTTTACACGCCCAAACCACGAAGCAATTTTATGATGGATACCTTCAGATGCGTAGGTAGTACGGTTTGCCTGCGGGATGTCGAACCGGAACGAAGCATCTTTATAGCTGGATACAGGTAAATTGAAATACGTTAAGCCTAAACCACCTCCGATATTTTCAACATAAGTTCCCTGGCCTGCCAGCGCAGTCACATTATGATCGCCAAACCGCTTGGAATAAGTGATTGTGTTTTCAATATTCCAGTTAAACACTTTATTTTCAGATTTTCCATAGTTGTTTTGCGATACAGTATTGGTGGCATTCAGGTAAAATACCGGGGTGAAGCCGATATCTCCCCAAAAGGCTTTTTTAGCCCCTAAGGTAGAGCGCACCTTAAAGTCTTTTGCAATAGTAGCTTCCAGGTATACATTACCCACCACATCATCTGACCAGCCATATCTTCCCAGGCGGGTTTGCACATACGCCAGGGGGTTTGTCATTTCCTGGCCAACGAGGGAAGATATACCGTAAGGGTTGCCGTTGGCATCTCTTACAACCGGGTTTCCGGAGTAAGGCAGTGCATTTGCCACATTCGGATCAGTAATGATAAGCGGAGTGATTGGATCCAGGTTAATGGCAGAACTGAGAGGGCCTCCAAACTCACTGTTTGTATTTCCAAGCCCCATATTTTTAATATTCGTATAGCCCAGCGTTTGGCCAAAAGTAAAAACATTTGAAATTTTATGTGTAGAGTTCAGGCGTATAGACTTCCTGGTATGATTTGAAATATCTGTTGCCACAATACCCGCCTGATCCATGATGCCCGCAGAAAAATAAAATGTTGACCGTTCGTTACCACCGCTAAGGCTAATATCATGAGAATAACGGTTAGCATTATTATTAAAGATAACATCCTGCCAGTCGGTACCTTTTCCAAATGAGGCCGGATTGCTGAACAGGATAGCCCCGCCGGCTGCCACAGATCGCTCATTGAGCAATGTGGCGTATTCTGTAGCATTCAGGAGATCCATCTTTTTAGCAGGTGCCGATGTGCCATAAAACCCATTATATCCAACACTTATTTTTCCTGCTTTGCCTTTTTTGGTAGTAACAAGAATTACCCCTGTAGCAGCACGGGTACCATAGATGGCAGCAGATGTGGCATCTTTCAACACTTCAATAGACTCAATATCTGACTGGTTGAGATACCCGATACCTCCCTGGTCCACTACCACACCATCAATAACAATTAAGGGGCTGTTGGCACCTCCAAAAGTTGTTGTTCCCCGCACACGTATCGTAGAGGATGATCCCGGCTGCCCGGAGTTTTGCATGATGGTAACACCCGAAACACGGCCCTGCAGGGCTTGTTCGATACGCCCGTTTGGAATATTTTCCAGGTCCCTTGCCTTTACACTGGATATGGAGCCGGTCACCACGCTTTTACGTTGTGTGCCATACCCCACCACCACTACCTCATCCAGGTCAGCGGAAGAGGCATCCAGGGAAAAATCAACAACGCCGGGCTGGGTTACCACTCTTTCCTGGTCGGCCATGCCCGCATAGCTGGCCACCAGGGTGGAGCCCGAAGGCACAGTAATGGAGTATTCCCCCTGGTTATCAGTGGTTACGCCAGTGGTAGAGCCTTTTACTGTCACCGAGGCGCCCACCAGTGCTTCGCCAGACGTTTTTGCAGTGATTTTGCCCCTGACAGAAATGTTGTTTTGTGCAATCGCTTCAGGCAGAAAACATTGCAGGGCAAGAAATGCCCATAGAAGTAGTGCAATTTTCACTTTCATATGCAAGCTTTGGTTTAAGGCCAGGTTTGGCCGGTTAGTCAAAAATCAAAATCGTCACTAAAAATACACCCATACATAGCCTAAACCGGCCAAAAGCACTACATCAAGACTACATCACATACCCATTTTTTACCATAAATGCCTATTCAATGATACATCAATACATCTTTCTGCTTATTTTTAAGCATACGATTGCCTGCACATGATCCAAAAATTGCTGATCACGCTATGCCTGATCCGGGTACTCCCGGTTGCTGCCCAAAACACTATCGGCCTGCCCGAAATTGTCAATTATAATAAACATACTTATAAAGCAGGCACCCAAAACTGGGATGTCTGCCAGGATGCGAATGGCATCCTCTACTTTGCCAATAATGAAGGAGTGTTAACCTTTGACGGTACGTACTGGAAAACATATCCCCTTCCTAATAAAACCATTGTCCGCTCTGTAGTAATCGGGCCGGGTGGCCGGTTATATGCCGGCGGGCAAAATGAAATCGGCTACTTTGACCCCGGCAGCCGGGGAGCGCTTACTTACCACTCTATTAAAGACCTGATCCCTGCCCAGCACCGTTCTTTTGCTGATGTATGGGACATTGTATACCACGGCAACGACCTCTTTTTCCGTACCAACGAAAGGATATATCACCTGCAGGATAAAAACGTGACCGTATACCCTGCCGTCAACTGGCTGTTCCTGGGCCGGAGCGGACCGCTGGTGATAGCCCAGGACTATGTTAACGGCCTCCTCATTTACCGCAACGGGCACTGGGCTCCCATTACCACCCAGCAAAAATGGCCGGAAGGCTTCCTGGTAACGGCCAGCCTTGCCATTGGCAAAGACAGCACGCTGCTTACCACCTTAAAGCATGGTATTTATTTGTACACGGCCAACCACATACAGCCGATGCGGTCGCCTACCCTGGATCGCATTGCGGACTATCTTATTTACGGAGCCTCTCTCATCAGCAGCGATCATATAGCCCTGGCCACCACCCTGCAGGGCTGCATTATTATTGACCGGAAAGGTAATCCCGTACAGCTTTTTTCACGGGCAGACGGGCTGCAAAAGAATAATGTGCTCACCGTTTTCCCCGACCGCAACAGGAACCTGTGGCTCGGCCTTGACAACGGCATTGATTTCATTGCCTACAACAGCGCTATCAAAAACATTTTTCCCGATAAGCAAAATGAAGGCGCCGGCTATTCGGCCACCATATTTAAGAACCGGCTCTACATCGCCACCACCAACGGGCTTTACCAGGTACCCCTGTATGAGCAGGAAGATATGAGCTTTGTCAAAGGCGGGTTTCAGCCCGTGCTGAATACCAAAGGCCAGGTATGGAACCTCTCACATGTAAATGATCGCCTGCTGATGGGGCACCATGAAGGCGCCTACCTGGTTGACGGCGCTACCGCCACCCGTATTGACAACTCCAGCGGGTACTGGGCCTTTCTGCCCTATTCGCCCATACTGCCTTCATCACTTGTGGCAGCAGGCACTTATCACGGCATTAAATTTTTTGATTACCGCAACCAGTCATTTTTACGGCCGGCTGCCACCGCAGATGCCAATTTTGAATCAGCCCGGTTTATGACCATCACGGATAATGCCATCTGGGTTTCCCATCCCTACAAAGGAGTGTTTAAAGTTGCTATCAACGCCGGCCAGGAGCCGGTTATCACTTCCTATTCTGACAAACAGGGGCTTTCACTGACCACCAATGGTAATTATATTTTTAAAATAAAAAACCGGCTGGTGGTGGCTACCGAAAAAGGAATGTATGAATACAACCAGCAAAAAGACCGGTTTGAGCCTTCTGCTTATTTTAATGATATATTCGGCAGCACCATTATCCGCTATATGAAAGAAGACAGCTATGGCAATATCTGGTTTGTGTTTAACAAAAGCCTGGGCGTAGCCGACTTCACCACCGGTAAAGTAAACATGTATTATATCACGGAGCTGAATGAGAAAATGGTGAGCGGCTTTGAGCAGGTATTCCCCGTAGACTCCAGCAATGTATTTGTAGGATCAGAAAAAGGATATTTTCATATTAACTATGCAAAATACAAAAACGCCAACCCTGCCATCAGCGTGCAGTTGCGGGAGGTAAGGGCCATAGGCAAAACGGACAGCCTGCTTTTCGGGGGTTATTTTCCGGGTGGCATACAGTCAGCCAGTGCCACCTCGCCCTTGTCTGTATCCTATAAGTGGAACTCTTTTCATTTTGAATTCAGCGCCCCTTATTACGAGCAGCAATCGAATATAGAGTATAGCTGCCACCTGAAAGGGTATGATAAAAAATGGGGCGACTGGAGCAGCAAAACAGAAAAGGAATATGCCTACCTGCCGGCCGGCTCTTATGAGTTCCAGGTAAAAGCCCGGAGCAACCTGGGCAATGAATCGCCGGTGTTTTCTTATTGCTTTGTAGTGCAGCCGCCCTGGTACCAGACCTGGTGGGCCTATGCCCTGTATACCGGCGCCCTGATGTATATCGCTTATTTTGTATACCGCTGGCAAAAAGAAAAATTTATCCGGCAGAAAAAACAATACGAAGAAGAGCAGAAAAGGCTGCAATACCTGCACCAGCTGGAGCTGGAAAAAAGTGAGAAGGAGATCATCAAACTGCGCAATGAAAACCTGGAAGCGGAAATACAGCACAAGAATAAGGAAATGGCATCGGCCACCATGCACCTGGTAAAAAAAGGTGAGCTCATCACTAAAATGAAAGACGAGCTGCAGCGCCTTACCAAAAGTACTGAAAGCGAAGAATCGCTGGAGTCATTTAAAAAAATGATCAAAACGCTGGGTGAAGAAGATAAGATGGATAAGGACTGGGAGCATTTTACCATTCATTTTGACAAAGTGCACAATGATTTCTTTGTGGCGCTGAAAGAGCAGCACCCTAACCTGACAGCAAATGAAATGAAGCTCTGTGCTTACCTGCGCATGAACCTCAGCACCAAAGAAATGGCGCAGCTTATGAACATTTCAGTAAGGGGCGTGGAGATAAGCAGGTACCGGCTGCGAAAAAAACTACAGATCCCCACCAACACCAACCTCTTTACCTACCTGCTGGATTTTCATTCGGAAAACAATAAGCCTTCCGGCGAGCTGCTAAACTGATATCAGCCTCTGCTTTTCCTGCGCCGCTCCAGTTCTTTTTTTATCAGCGCCAGTTCCCTGCCGGTCTGACCTTTTACCGCAGTATTTTCCTGTGCCCTGCGCATGAGGTAGGGTATTACATCTGCAATAGGCCCAAAGGGCAGGTACTTGCTTACGCTGCAGCCGGCGTGGGCCAGGTTAAAAGTAATATTATCGCTCATGCCATATAGCTGGCTCCAGTGCACATGCGGGTGCTGCAGCGGATACCCTTTTTCCTGCAGCAACTCCGCGGCCAGCAGGTTGCTGTATTCATTATGCGAAGCAACGATCAGAAAGATACGATCCAGGTGATCAATACAAAAACGGATGGCCCCATTGTAATCCCGGTCGCTGCTTTCCTTATCCGGCTGTATGGGCGAGGGGTAGCCTTTCTCTTCCGCACGCCGGCGCTCCTTTTCCATATAAGCGCCCCGTACCAGTTTTGCGCCTAATATAAAATGGCGCTCAGCAGCCGCTGTATAAGAGTCCTTTAAAAATGCAAGCCTGTCATGGCGGTATAGCTGGATGGTATTAAATACCACACATTTTTCTTTATTAAATGTGTCCATCATCAATATGGTAAGCGCATCCACGGGGTCCTGTATCCAGGTTTCTTCCGCATCCACCAGCACGCCTGTATTTTTTTCAGCAGCCGTTTCGCATATCCGCATCATGCGGTGGCGCACCCGGTGCCACTCTTCTTTTTCGTCCGGCGGAAGCTGATCAACAGCCGATAAATACTTTTTCATCAGGGTGCCTTCAGCCCTGTGCATCAGGTCATCCAGCTTTTCCAGCAGTGAAAACCGGGCAATGCCTGTCACTTTAACGCTCATAAAAGGGATATTAGGCTGTGTGGCCGCATAGCTGATGACCCGGATAAATTCTTCTGTGGCATGATCAAAGCCCTGCTCGCCATCGTCACCGCCTTCCACTCCATAGTCCAGGATGACCTGCACATGGTAGCTGCCCAGCTTTTTTGCCACTGCGGCTGTCTGCTCCAGCGTTTCCCCGCCTACAAACTGTGCAAATATGGTTTTGCGTATCAGCCCTTTTACCGGCAGCCCGGCACGTATGGCCCAGGGGGTGAGTTTAATACCCGGCTTTACCAGCCAGGGCTTGCCCATAGAGGCAAAGAGGAAGCGGGCTTTTTTCAGCTCTTTATCCGATTTATATTCAAAGGCAAACTCCGTGTTGTCAAATGAAATAGCAGTTCCGGGATTCATGGGCATGCAAATAATTTGCAAATGTAGGGGATTAGCCTGTTCCTGTATTATGACTGCAATGATTTTAAAGACTGGCGGTGAACAAATATCTTTGCGCAAAATCTGAAAAAGGTATGGACATCCGCAAGCCCTCAGACAGCCTCATTGTTATGACCGAGCTGGTATTGCCCAACGATACCAATTTATTTGAAAACCTGATGGGCGGCAGGCTGATGTACTGGATGGATATTGCGGCAGCGCTTTCTGCGCAGAAGCATTGCAATGCGCCGGTGGTCACCGCATCTGTAGATAATATCTCCTTTGAAAACCCCATCAGGCTGGGCAACGTGGTGCATATCAAAGCCAAAGTAACCCGCGCCTTCACCACATCTATGGAAGTGCATATGGAAGTATGGGGAGAAGACCTGAAGAAAAAGCATAAATACAAGAGCAATACGGCCTACTATACTTTTGTAGCGCTGGATGATAATAACAGGCCACAGCCGGTACCTGCTCTGGAACCGGAAACCGCCGAAGAGAAAAAATTGTTTGAAGGTGCCCTCCGCAGAAGGCAGATCCGCCTGATACTGGGCGGAAAAATGAAGCCGGATGACGCAAAGGAGCTGAAGGCATTGTTTATGACGGAATAAGCCCCGCGCAATAGATCATCTGCCGGCTATACACAAAGCTTTCAGTTGTTTTTCTGCTCTTCAGTCAGCACTATCCTTACATTTCCTAAACGGCCTTTGAGCATATAGTCGTGCAGCAGTGTACCGCCCTGCACCTTAAACTGTCTGTTATCTAGGGGTACTTACAATACCATCCGCACATTGCCTAAATGGTCCTTGAGCATATAATCATAGGCCCACCCCGGCCCTCCCGAAGGGAGGGTGGTAAACCGCACCCTGCCTTCTTCCATACCGGTAAACTCAAACTTGTGACCATAGTTCACTTACACTAAATAACGCCGAGTCCGCCTCACACATAGCTGGGCAGCGAGACTCGGCTCGGAAGCGTGAGTATCTGCTTTTAGAGTTCACGGCGCACCTAATTTGAAAAACTACCCAAAATAACTGCTACTCATAAGCATTATAAGTATAAATACAATAAAAAGAAAGAATAAACAAATATCAATACTGAGAATTGTAAAAAGAAAATCTTTTTATACTCAACTGATACCACTTTAAAGTATTTCTTAAAAATCCATGTAACAAAAAGAGTGAAGCAAGCTGTAATTAAACTTACCATCACCCCGTAAAAAATCTGCCTAAGTAAAATATCCTGATCGCTTAAGGGTTTCTTCGATTCCTGACTTTCTGCATAACTTCCCTTAAATATCAACATCAAAAAAAAGATTGCCACAATATTAAACACTATTATCAGGAGTTTATAAAATCTATTCATATTCGTTAGTGTATTCGTTTATTTTTTTCTTTTGCTGGGAGCAGGATATTTCCACCATCAAGTCTCTTGAACTGATAACCATTCGCAGTCTCAGTTACAGTCCATTTACCTTGGATGTTAAACAATTCTTTAACAAATGAGCTTCCTGCAACTTCATGCAATAAGCCTAAAGCATCAGATAATTTCTCTAAGGTTTTTGAAGTAGGGGTAGCGCCGTGAGCCGCTCCCCTACTAACCTCTTCCCCATCTTTGTAATTAAAATTAAAATATACATCAACGCCTTCGAGCCTTATAGAAGGAGAGACCCAATCCTTTTCGTAATGAGCCTGCATCGTAAAAGTTCCAATCGGAGATCTAAATTCGTCTGCCTCGTCTGGAGATAAGTATAACATAGATTCAACCCTATGACCTCTATCCATTAAATATTCTGCCATTCCTGCGGCATAAGCGCCACCTTCACTATGGCTAATAAATTTAAAAGTCTCTCCTTTTTTGAGTCCGCGAATTAAATCATCATAATTCTCCTCCGCGTATCTTTTTCCTGCCCTGTACCTATCTCCTCCAGACATATCGCCTCCGAATAAACTTGAACCATCAACAAACACATCCGATTCATAGCTTTTAATTCCCATGAAACTTCTAGAGCTCTTAAGAAAAGTTTCTGAAAAGTAATCCCAGTATGCCCTACCGCCACTTTTAGGAGCAGCACCAATAATATTTAATAATCTATTCCAATATCCGTTGACATATACTATTCTCCTTCCGTCAATGTCTATTGCATTTATAAAATTATTTGCAACATAAACATACGGCGAAATTTCATTGTATTTCACTGCTAAAGCATCTATTCCATTAAACCTCCCTATCTGATTATCATACATCCTTGCTCCATAATCCAGCCACTCCAGTCCACTGCCATCACTGAACTCTTTTCGCTGCTCTTCCTTCCCGTTGTATTTGTATTTATTCTCCGGTGTTCCATTCAACGCCTTACTACTTATCC
>DAOLFO010000471.1:0-1857 GCA_035326305.1 Chitinophagaceae bacterium | reverse complement strand
ATTTACAGGCTGATTTTCACAGGTATCCATTATCTTTCAGGCTTACCATCCATCACTTGTAATATGAAACGATTTATCCCTCTTTTTCTTTTTGCAGTTGTATGGCAGGCGGCGACTGCCCAGGATTTACGTTATTTTCTGCCGGATAGTGTACAGTACGATGCGGCGGTACCTAAGCCAAAAGATATTATCTATCATGAAGTAGGCGAGTACCATGTCACCCATGATCGCCTGGTGAACTATATGAAAGCCGTAGCGGCTGCTGTACCATCCCGCATCAGGCTGGAAACAATGGGCCTGACTTATGAAAAAAGGCCGCAGGTATTGCTGGTGATCACTTCGCCAAAAAATCACCAGCGGCTGGAAGAGATCAGGCAGCAGCATGTGCAGCTTACTGATCCGGCCCGGTCTGGCTCTTTGAATATTGACAATATGCCCATCGTGGTATGGATAGGGCATTCCATACACGGCAATGAGCAAAGCGGCACCAATGCTTCGCTGCTCACTGCCTACTACCTTGCTGCAGCGCAGGGCAGGCAGATAGAGGAATTGCTGGAAAATACGGTGATCCTGTTTGATCCTTCCTTTAACCCCGATGGTATGCAGCGCTTCAGCACCTGGGTCAACCAGCATAAGAGCAAAAACCTGGTAAGCGACCCTGCCAGCCGGGAGTATCGTGAAGTATGGCCGGGCGGCCGCTTTAATCACTATTGGTTTGACCTCAACCGCGACTGGCTGCCTGCTGTGCATGTGGAAAGCCAGCACCGCCTGGAGTGGTTTCATAAGTGGAAGCCCAATATCCTGACCGATCACCATGAGCAGGGCAGCAATGCCACTTTCTTCTTTCAGCCCGGTGTGCCTTCCCGCGTCAATCCCATTACGCCTGAAAAAAACCAGGAGCTGACAGCAAAGCTGGGTAAGTTTCATGCCGCTTTCCTGGATCGCATCGGGTCGCTTTATTTTACCAAAGAGAGCTATGATGATTTTTATTATGGAAAAGGGTCTACCTATCCTGATGTGAACGGGGCCATCGGTATCCTGTTTGAGCAGGCATCCTCACGCGGGCATGTGCAGGAAACGGATAACGGGTTGCTGACATTTCCCTTTACTATCCGCAACCAGTTTGTAACGGCACTTTCCACACTGGAAGGAGCAAAGATTTTGCGAAAAGAGTTTCTCAACTGGCAGCGTGATTTTTATAAATCAGCCATGACAGAATCGGCAGCGTCTGCTGTAAAAGGATATGTGTATGGCGGCGCATCGGTGCAGAAAGAGGCAAACCTGTTTACAGAAATGCTGTTGCGCCACCAGATAGAAGTATACCCGCTGAATAAAGCACTGACGGCGGAAGGGAAAAAGTTTTCAGAAGAAAACACGTTTGTAGTGCCTGCCAATCAGCCGCAGTACCGTCTTATCCGGGCTATTTTTGAAAAGACGTTTGAGTACAGGGACAGCCTTTTCTATGATATTACTTCCTGGACCATGCCGCTGGCATTTGGCCTGCCCTATGCAGCGCTGAATGCAAAAGATGTTTCGGGTATTTCACTGAGCAATAAAATTACACAGGCGCAGCTATCACCGGTGGCCGCACCTGTCAAAAGCGAGTACGCTTATCTTTTTGAATGGGATGACCTGTATGCTCCCAGGGCACTGTACCAATTGCAAAAAGCCGGGCTGCTGGTAAAGGTGGCAACGCGGCCATTTGAAGTGCCGGTAGATGGCAGTGGCCGTAAGTTTAACTACGGCACTATCATGATACCGGTAAAGCTGCAAGCCAGGGGCAGCGCAGAAGTATATGAGCTGGTAAAAATAGCGGCGCAGCAAAACAATATCCGGGTACATGCGGTACAAACCGGC
>DAOLFO010000470.1:0-1859 GCA_035326305.1 Chitinophagaceae bacterium | reverse complement strand
AAATTGTTAAAGGGAAGCCACCAGCTCTTTCAGCAGCACCGCCAGCCTGGGCTCTGCTCCTTTGGCCGCCTGCAGCACTTCCTCATGGGTGATGGTATTATCCTCATCCCGTATGCCCAGGTCGGTTATCACGCTCACCGCAAAAACATCCATGCCCATGTGGTTAGCCACAATATTTTCCTGCACGGTGCTCATACCCACCACATCCCCTCCCAGGATATGAATGAATTTGTATTCGGCCCTGGTTTCATAAGTAGGCCCGGTGACAGCTACATACACTCCCTCATGCACAGTATACCCTTTGTCCGCAGCCACCTGCTTTGCTTTTGCAATAAGCTCCTTTTTATACGGTTCGCTCATATCGGGAAACCGCGGGCCCAGGGCAGATTCGTTTTTACCCATCAGCGGGTTGGGGGTAAAAAAGCTGACATGATCTTTTATGATCATGATATCGCCTACGTTATAGGCCGGGTTTACAGCGCCAGCAGCATTGGACAGCAGCAATGTCTGCACACCGAGCATTTTCATCACCCGTACCGGGTAAGTGACCTGCTGTGCCGTATACCCCTCATAAAAATGAAACCGGCCGGCCATGGCCACCACCGTTTTTCCCGACAGCTTACCAAAGATGAGCTTCCCGGAATGACCCTCTACGGTAGATACCGGGAAATGCGGAATATCTGCATACGGCACTTCCGCTTCAATTGTAATTTCATTGGAAAAATTGCCAAGCCCGCTGCCCAATACGATACCGGCTACCGGCGCAATAGCGTAACGGCTTTGCAGGTAAGATACTGTTTCGCGGAGCTGATCCATCAGTTGCTGGCCCATAGTCAAAAATATAAGGCAGCAAAGATAGGTTTTGCCCCCAAAGTTTTTACCAGCAGCGAAAAAGCTAAAATCTTTTACAGCCCGGTCTGCATGGCTTACATTTGTTGCATGATCCGGCGTACAGTTGAAATAGTAGTCAGCAGCTTTAAAATGGCGCTGCAGGAGCTTTGGAAAAATAAGCTGCGCACTTTCCTGTCCCTTTTTGGAATTACTATCGGTATTTTCTGCATCATTGGTGTGCTGGCTACCGTAAACAGCCTGGAACAAAATATCAAAAACGAAGTAAACTCACTTGGCTCCAATACGATTTATATTGATAAATGGGAATACACAGCAGGCGGCGGGCCTGACTACCCCTGGTGGAAATTTGTAAACCGCCCGCTACCCAAATACGAAGAGCTGAAACAAATAAAAGAACGCACACCCAGCGCCGAATATGCCTCTATCCGCATCACTACCACTGATGATGTAAACTATCGCGGCAGCGTGCTTTCTAATGTAAAGCTGTATGGCATCAGCGAAGATTTTGATAAGATACAACCTATTGAGCTGTCTGCCGGCAGGTACCTGTCTGCTGCCGAGTTTGACCGGGGCATGAATATGACGGTAATCGGCAATGAAATAGCGGTGCAGCTATTCGGCGGGCCGGACCAGGCATTGGATAAAGAAGTGGTGGTAAGAGGAAAAAAAGTGCTTATCATCGGCGTGATAAAAAAGCAGGGGAAGCAGATGATTGGCGGCTGGGATTTTGACCAGAGCATTCTCCTTGCCTTTCGCTTTGCACGCACTATCATGAATGAGCTGCGTACCGACCCGGTCATTATTGTAAAAGGAACAGAGAATCTGAGCAGCAAAGCCCTGAAAGATGAGCTGACGGGCACCATGCGGGCCCTGCATAAGCTGAGCCCCACACAGGATGATGATTTTTCGCTGAATGATATTAACGACCTGAGTGATTCTATCAGCTCCGCCTTTACCGGCCTGAATATTGGCGGCTGGGCCATTGCCGCCCTGTCGCTGATAGTAGG
>DAOLFO010000120.1:0-8982 GCA_035326305.1 Chitinophagaceae bacterium | reverse complement strand
ATCGTAAGCCGGGAATCAGAGCTAACCAAGGCGCCGGTGATTGTTACTGTGGGAAAGATACAGAGCGGGGTAAGAAATAATATTATACCGGAAGAAGCTACCATGCTGGGCACCATCCGCACACTGGACAGTGATATGCAGAAGAAAGTGCATGAAAAATTTCGCCATATTATAAAAACAATCGGGGAAGCCGCCGGGGTGGAAACAGAAGTGGTGATTGACACTAAAACACTGGTGACCTACAATGACCCCGAATTATTGAAAAAAATGCTGCCTTCTATACAGGCTGCTGCAGAAAAAGCAGAGGAGCGGGAATGGGTAACCGGGGCGGAAGATTTTTCCTACTACGGCACCAAGGCCCCATCTGTATTTTTATACCTGGGGGGCATGCCAAAGGGTGCCGACCCGGCTAAAGCGGCACCTCACCATACTGCAGACTTTTATGTGGACGACAGTAGCATGAAAACAGGGATAAAAGTACTTTGCCAGTTGGTGACCGATTACCTGCAAATGAAATAATAGCTTGGATTATAAAATTTAGAAAATGAAAAAAATCACATTTTTCGCCCTTTTTTGCCTTCCAATGCTTGTTTTTTGCCAAAAAACGGACAAAAAGCTTCAAAAAATGCTGGAAACAGAAATTCAGGGTTTCCAGGGGGAGATAGGGATTTATGTAAAAAACCTGCGCACAGGCCGTACCGTGGAAATTAATGCAGATACTGTTTTTCCCACCGCCAGCGTGGTGAAAGTGCCGATACTGGCCGGTATTATGGACAAGGTGGTGAAAAAGGAATTGAGCTTCGATTCTGTGTTTACTTACCGTGACTCATTGCTGTATGCTGGAGTGGACATACTGGGCTCTTTTAAGGATGGGGAGAAAATAAAACTCAAGAACATTGTAATGCTGATGCTGACTACCAGCGATAATACCGCCAGCCTCTGGCTGCAATCCATTGCCGGCACAGGAGCCCGCATCAATGAGCTGATGGAGGGCTTTGGATTGGCGCAGACCAGGGTAAACTCAAGGGTGCCGGGCCGGGAGGCCTTCCGGACCAAATACCAGTGGGGCCAAACCACACCGCGGGAAATAGCCCGGTTGTTTGAAAAAATATACCGCTATGAAATATACACTCCCGCCGCCTGTGATGATATGATGCGCAACCTGGGCCGCAACTTCTGGTACGAAGATGAGGCACTGTCGCAGATACCGCCCTACATTGAAGTATTCAGCAAAAACGGCTGTGTGAATGCGGTGCGCAATGAAATACTGATTGTAAACGCACCCAACAATCCATATATCCTCAGCATTTTTACTAAAAACAATACTGACCAGCGCTGGGCGCATGAAAACGAAGCCTGGACGCTGACACGCAAAATTTCAAAGCTGCTCTGGCATTATTTTGAACCAAAGGATAAGTGGGTGGCTAAAGAATAAAAGCTGTTTAACCGCATAGCTAATATTATTCTCCGCTTTTTATTAAAGCCCTGCTTTCTTTTTTTGCAGTGAGCATATACTCCTGAAGTAATGGGACCAAACAAGGGATATACTTACGGCAATGCAGTATGCACCAGCTCCTTTTAATGAAATGACAGAGTGTGTAAAGCAACTGCCCCGGTAACTATATATCGGGTGCAACAATCGTCCTGAATGTGAGGTTTACTCTTGGCGCCGATATTTTTGTTGCAGGCGGCAGGCGGTGCAGCCAGTGATCCTGCGTGGCCCCTTTCATCACCAGCAGGCTGCCATGCTCCAGGTGTAAAGAAACGGTTGACTTATCTCTCTTATGCTTAAAGGCAAATTTGCGCTCTGCACCAAAGCTAAGTGAGGCAATGGCGCCGTGCTTTTTCAAATCTTTTTCACCATCGCTGTGCCAGGCCATGCCTTCGGTACCATTATGGTACAGGTTGAGCAGGCAGGAGTTGAATGTTTCCCCGGTGCTTTTTTCTGTCAGTGTTTTTAGCTCCAGCAGCTCATCGTTCCACAGCAGGGCATATTTGCTTACGTTGGAGTACGTGTATTCAAAGGGCTGATCGCCATACCAGGCCACCTTCCGGCTGGTGATTATTTTTTTGCCAAAAATGATTGCTTCATCATTGCGCCACTCAATACCCTGCAGCAGTTTTTTTAAATAATCATCCGCCTGCTGAGGCGGTAGTATTTTACCATAATACTGTACGGTTCCATCCTGTGGCAGCAGGTTTTTCGTTATGTCGCGGGTGTTGCCAAACAAATCCATTTTCCAAAGTTTGTATTCTTTTTGCATACAATGTCCGCAGGGGCGGAAGCCATGGTGCAGCGCTTCTTTTACCGAAGAAAAGAAAACCCTGTTTTCCCGCTTCATCCTTTTGCCGGAGCGGCAGTATAAAGTTCCGAAGATATTCAGCAGCCGGTTGCCGGCAAAGCAGATAAATCCCCGCCGTATAAAGTGATATACCTGCCGGTCGCTTATTTCCTGGTGATGCAGCATACCCCGTGAGGAGTGAATTATATTTTCGCCTGTATACGGGTACTTTCCCAGCCAATGATAGCAGCTTTGCGGTCGCTGCCCCACATATAGCCGCCCAGCACGCCGGTAGACTGAATGACCCGGTGGCAGGGAATAAGATAAGCAACGGGGTTGCTGCCGATAGCGCTGCCTGCCGCCCTTGCTGCCCGCGGCTGGCCTGTTTCTTTAGCAATGGCAGCATAGGTGCTTAACCGGCCCATTGGTATTTTCAGCAGCGCTTCCCACACTTTCAGTTGAAAAGCGGTTCCCTTCAGGTGCAGCTTTATTTGCGGAAGCTCTTGTTCCCCTTCTTCAAAAATGGACAGGGCAGCCTGCTGCAACGGGTCCTGCTTTTGTATGAATGATGCATTCGGAAATTTAGCTTTCAGTGTTTTAACCGCTGCGGCTTTATCTTCTTCAAAAGCCATGTGGCAAATCCCCTTGCGGGTGGAAGCAACGATAAGCCGGCCAAAAGGGCTGCTGCCAAAGCTGTAATGGATTACCAGGTCTTTGCCATCGTTTTTATACTCAGCAGGTGTCATGCCTTCGATGGTGATAAACAAATCATGCAGGCGGCCGGAGCCGGAAAGCCCGGTTTCGTAAGCGGCATCCAGCAGGGGCGTTGCTGTATTTTGCCGCAGCAGGGTTTTGGCATGTTCAATGCTGATGTACTGCAAAAACTTTTTGGGGCTGGTGCCCGCCCAGTCGGTAAACAGCCGCTGAAAGCGGGAAGGGCTGAGATGTATGCTGGCAGCTACTTCGTCCAGGTCAGGCTGATCGCGGAAATGTTCACGGATATAGCCGATGGCTTTAGCGATACGCTGATAGTCCATATCTTGTTGAGTGGTCATACTATTATCTTTCACGGGCAAAGTTCATCAGCCGCAGCAAATGGTGCAACCCGGAATATGCTGAGTTGGAAAGGTTGCTGAAAAGACAGTAAATTTATCTTCTTAACCGGAAACACCCGCTAATGTACAGAAACGGATTATTGCTGCTTACAGGTTTTTTATCTGCCTCTTCAGTTTTTGCAAGGCAAAGTGACCTGCAAAAAATTCAGTCTTACCGGCAAGCCGGCGCCCATGCCATTTTGCAGGAATATTTTTCCCTGCTCTCCCTGCCAAATGTGGCAACGGATTCAATGGCTATTGAAAAAAATGCCGCTTTCATCATGCAAATGATGAAGAAAAGGAAAATAGAAAAAGTACAACTGCTGCGCCCGGGAGGAAAGGGCGGCCCGCCGGCAGTATATGGCGAAGTAAATGTGCCCGGCGCTACCCGCACCCTTGTTTTTTATGCACACTATGACGGACAGCCGGTCAATCCCAAAACATGGGCTGCAGGGTTGCATCCCTTTCAGCCAAAGCTGGTAAATGGAGATATAAAAAAGAATGGGCGTATAATCCCTTTTCCCGCAAAAAATACAAAGCCGGATGCCTCCTGGCGCATTTATGCCCGCAGCGCTTCGGACGACAAGGCGGGTGTGATGGCGGTGCTGGCCGCTTACGATGCATTGGCTGACATTGGCAAAAAGCCGTCATGCAATATCAAATTCTTTTTTGAAGGAGAAGAAGAGCAGGGCTCCCCGCATTTGGCAAGTATACTCGACCGCTACAGGGACCTGCTGCAAAGCGATGCCTGGGTGATTTGCGATGGGCCGGTGCATAGCTCTGGTAAAAAACAGGTCATATTTGGCGTGCGGGGAGATACTCAGCTTACGCTGAAAATATTCGGGCCAAAAAATCCACTGCACAGCGGGCATTATGGCAACTGGGTGCCCAACCCGGTGATGATGATGGCAAAGCTGCTGGCATCTATGAAGGATGACAGCGGCCGGGTGACAGTTAAAGGATTTTATGATGATGTGGTGCCGCTTTCCGAACAGGAGAAAACAGCGTTGGCAGGCCTGCCGGAAATGGATGCGGCATTAAAGAAGTCAATCGGTTTTAGCGAAGAGGAAATGAAAGGGCAGAAGCTGGTAGAAGCTATTGCCTGGCCGTCTTTAAATATTAATGGTATAGAAAGCTCCAATACCGGCACGATAGCCGGCAATATCATTCCAACGGCAGTGACTGCTGTGCTTGACCTGCGGCTGGTAAAAGGAAATGACTGGCAGCGCCAGCAGCAAAAAGTGCTTGACCATATACAGGAGCAGGGTTTTTATATTACGGAAAAAGAGCCGACAGACGATGAGCGGTCCCGCTATCCGAAAATAGTGATGATAACAAGGGAGACCGGCTATAATGCGCAGCGAACGGATATGCGGGCGCCTGTAGTACAGAAAATTGTAGCTGCAATAAAAAAAGCGGTTGACGGAGAGCTGCTGCTGGTACCAACGCTTGGCGGCAGCCTGCCATTGTTTTTATTTGAAAAACATTTGAAGGCTCTTCCTGTGGTGGTATGCCTGACAAACCCGGACAGTAACCAGCATGCAGAGAACGAAAATATCATGCTGCAATACCTGTGGGAGGGCATAGATATGATGGCCGCTGTGATGCTGGCGGAGCTATAGGCGGGTAGCCGTTCATTACTTATTGTTATCGTATTCCTTTATCGCCTTTTTGCTGGCAAGGCCGCGCCAGCTGTATTCCAGCACTTCTCTCAGTAGTTTTGTATCGTGCTGGTGTATCCACATACAGATATAGGGATAATTTTTAAAATGGTCAGGCAAATGAAAAACCTCCGGGTGGCTGTCAAGATATTTGTCCCGCAGGGAAAAATCAAGCCGTATGGGAATAAATTCGCCGCAATCATGCAGGCGGCACATCAGCTTCCCTCTTACTTTTACCGAGGGGGTGCCTTCGTGCGACACACTTTCTTCCGTTTCGGGGAATGTGAGCGCAATTCGTTTGACGGGCTCAAAGTCGCTGCTGTTAAAGGAAACCTGCTTTTTCATTTGAGATAATACGGGTATTTATTTCAGCAACTGGTAAGCCAGCAGTGCCATTGCGTAAGCCAGCACTGTCATATAGATGAGTTGTATCATCGGCCATTTCCAGCTTTTGGTTTCCCGTTTTACCACGGCCAGGGTACTCATACACTGCATGGCAAATACATAAAACAGCATGAGTGATACACCGGTGGCCAGCGTATATACAGGGCGGCCATCGGAGAAGGTGGCTGTTCGCATTTTTTCTTTCAGCGGCAGGTTTTCTTCCCCATCATCTTCCACGCTGTAGAGGGTGGCCATGGTGCCTACAAATACTTCCCTTGCGGCAAAAGATGTAATGAGGGCAATACCGATTTTCCAGTCATAGCCCAGCGGGGTGATCGCCGGCTCTATTGCCTTGCCCATAATGCCCACATATGAGCTTTCCAGTTTGGCATTGGCATAGTCTGCATCAGCCTGTGCGGTATCTGTACCCGGTACGGCCAGTGCCTGCTCATACATGTCTGTGGCAGCCTGCATTTTTCCCCTGGGGCCAAAAGAGCTCAGCAGCCACAGCACAAGGCTGATGACCATGATTACCTTACCGGCCTGCCATACAAATATTTTTGACTTCTCTATCATGGTCTGCCCCACATTCTTCCAGCGGGGGGAGCGGTACAGCGGCAGCTCCAGAATGAAAAAGCTTTTTTCCCGGATACGGATAAACCACTTGGCCACATACGATACCACCAGCGCCATCACAAAGCCCAGCAGGTACAGGCCCAGCATCACCAGTCCCTGCAGACCGATAAAGCCAAACACATACTGCTGCGGTATCACCAGGCCAATGAGTATGATATACACCGGCAGCCTGGCGGAGCAGCTCATCAATGGTGTAATAAGTATAGTGAGCAGCCGCTCTTTCCGGTTTTCTATGCTGCGTGCGCTCATCACGGCCGGTATGGCGCAGGCAAAGCCGCTGATCATGGGCATCACACTTTTGCCATTGAGCCCCACGCTGCGCATAAAGCGGTCGGTAAGGAAGCTGATGCGGGCCATATAGCCCGTATCTTCCAGTATGGTGATGATGCCAAAGAGAATAGCTATTTGCGGAATGAAAATAATAATGCCGCCCAGCCCTGCTATGATACCATTGATGAGCAGATCGGTCCAACTGTTTTCCGGCATCGTTTCTCCCAGCCAGTTGCTGAAGGCGGCTGTGCCGGCATCAATCCAGTCCATAGGATAGGCGGCCAGCCAGAATACGCTCTGAAACATGAGGAACAAAACAGCCAGCAATATCAGATAGCCCCATACGCGGTGCAATAATATATTATCCAGCTTTTCAGAAAAAAGCTGCTTCTGCAGCGGGTCAGGCTCTGATACAGACTGCTGCATCACATGGCGGATGCGGTGGTAGCGCTGCAGTATCTCTTCTGCCTGTGTTTTGGCCGGGTTAAAGGCATTGCCTTTTTCTATTGCTTCTATCCGCCCCTGGGTTACGGCATCCAGTTGAAAAGACTCATGGTTGATGAGATAATGGATAGCTGCATAATTGCTAAGTCCGGGTATTTCCTGCTTTATCCCCTCCACTGCTGCGGACGCCAGCGCTTCGTTGTCTATAAAATCGGCAGCCGGCGGCTTGTACAGTCCCAGCGCTGTTTGCTCTATTGCTTTTTTAAGCTGGGGAATACCTTTCTGGCGGCGGGGATTTACGGCTATCACCGGGGCGCCCAGCTCCCTTTCCAGTTCGGCTATATCTATTTTGATACCCTTGCGTGCTGCCAGGTCCATCATAGTGAGGGCTACCACCACCGGAATCTTGAGGTCAATAAGCTGTGAGCAAAACAGCAGGTTGCGCTTCAGGTTACTGGCATCGGCCACCACCACTACCACATCGGGCTTTATGTCCCCGTCCTGGCCAAGTATCACTTTATAGCTCACCCACTCATCCAGCCGGCGGGGGTAGAGGCTGTAGGTACCGGGCAGGTCAACCAGCGTGGCTTCCCCGTCGTGCAGGGAGAGGGAGCCTGTTTTCTTATCAACGGTGACGCCGGGAAAATTGCCCACTTTCTGCCGCAGGCCTGTCAGGCTGTTAAACAGGGAGCTTTTACCGCTATTGGGATTGCCTACCAGGGCGATATGTAATTTTTTCTGCGTTGGCACTGCGTGGCTGCAAATTTAGCCGGGAAACACTATAAACTATTTACGAATTACGATTTTATGACAAAGTGAAATACCATCCTGTAGTGAAATAAAACGGGACAGCTCAAAACTTGCTGCATCTTCACACCCTTTTGGCATGAAAGATGAAAGGGACATACTTAATAACTTTGCGGCTTACTTCAACTCTCTGCCATGCGCCTTATCAATTCCTTCCTGCTTCTTATTACCACTGTTTCATTTTTACCGGCATCTGCCCAAAAGCTGAAGAAGGCTGACAAGCAGGTGCTCACCTCCCTGCAGGCACATGTGGCCTACCTGGCTGATGATAAGCTGGAAGGGCGGCGCACCGGCACACCGGGAGAAAAGCTGGCAATGGAATATATCAGCGGGCAGTTCCGGCAGATAGGGCTGCTGCCCAAAGGGACTAATGAATATTATCAGCCTTTTGATATCCATGAGGGAAGAATGATAGGTGATAAAACCCTGTTCCGCATCAATGATACGGCGCTCATGGCAGGTACTGATTTTTTCCCGCTGGCATTCAGCGCAGAAAAGGGAATAGATACGGCACAGGCCCCGGCGCTGCAGGAAGCGGGCATGCCCTGGTTTGTAGAACTGGGGGAGATACTGGAGGAAAATGAAGGCAACCCGCATTTTGATTTGTTCAGCTACCTGCAGGCCAATACGGATAAGGCCATAGCAAGGGGCGCCACTGCTATTCTTTTTTATAACCTGTCAGACAAAGGAGATAAGCTCAGCTTTACCGGCAGGGAAAAGGTAAAGGCAGCAAAAGTGCCTGTAATATATATTACCAAAAAAGCGGCGCAGCGCTTCCTGCACGATCCTGTTGCCACGCTGGATCTGAAGCTGAACGTAGCCCTGCCGGAAAAAAAGCGCACCGGCCATAATGTGATAGGCTATATTGACAACAAAGCCCCGCATACCGTAGTGATTGGCGCCCACTATGACCACCTGGGCTATGGGGAGGATGGCAACTCGCTGCACCGCACCGGGGAAAAACTGGTGCACAATGGCGCTGATGATAATGCCAGCGGCACAGCATCGCTCATAGAACTGGCGCGGCTGCTCAGGGCATCAAAGAATAAAAGCAGCAATTATCTTTTCCTTGCCTTTTCGGGTGAGGAGCTGGGGCTCTTTGGTTCCAAATATTTTACCGAAAACCCTACGGTACCGCTGCAGGATATCAGCTATATGATAAACATGGATATGGTGGGAAGGCTGGATAAGGACAGCCGCAAGCTGAGCATCGGCGGCTATGGCACTTCGCCGGTATGGGCATCGGTGATTAATAAAGCGGATAAAAAGTTGCCCTTTACTATTCATACCGACTCCAGCGGCACCGGTCCCAGTGATCACACTTCTTTTTACCTGAAAGATATACCCGTACTGTTCTTTTTTACCGGCGGCCATGCCGAATACCACCGCCCCGGTGATGATGCG
>DAOLFO010000469.1:0-1869 GCA_035326305.1 Chitinophagaceae bacterium | reverse complement strand
GGGAAGGAGGATGCATCCGGCTCCTGCTGTATCAGCGCATCGCCTTCAAACTCTTCGATAGGTGTACCGTCGCTTTTCAGCGTAAAGAAGGAATCGTGTTTTTCGGCAGTAGTCCCGGTAAGCGGCTGAAACCAGTGCGTATAGTGTGTCACGCCTTTTGTCTCCGCCCATGCCCGTATGCCATTGGCTATCTGGTTGGCTACGTTGCGCTGTATCTTTTGTCCGGCCTTTATGGAGTTGAGCAGGCTTTTGTAAGCCTCATCGCTAAGGAATTGCCGGGCTTTTTTCAGGTCAAAAACATTTTCAGCAAAAATGGCCGTCACTTTGGTAGTGCCGGCCGCCGGGTTCTCCGGGGCAGTAGAAAGGTTGTTGAGAGCGGTAAAACGCAGTGACATCTTTGAGTTATTTTAAAATGGAATGAACAGAAGTGAAAAATATATTTTCGCAATTTTAGCGAATTGGGAGAATATAACAAGAGTTAGTAAGAAAAATGTGAAAAAAATATGCACAATATGTGAAAATGATGGGTATTGATGATAAATAACATGAATTATTATTTTATTTAATATATTAGGCTGTTTTAAAATATAAGCCAACCCTGTATTGGCCACAGCATTGCTGTAGCTTAAGGCTTTACATAAAAAATTCCGGCAATGCCGCCTGCCACTACTATGGCTGTAGTGCAGGTGGCGGCTATTCTTTTTTTGCTGATAAATAACCTGTACTTAGCAGGAGTGGTCAGTCATGCGTATTATCCGTATTGCCGGTGGCAGCGGCGTTGCCATTATTTCCATTGGTAAACAAGGAGGCGATGCCCTTCAGGTTGATAGCGGCGAGCATAGGCGTGAGCAATAGGGGCAATACCACGCTCCTGTACCGGCAGATGGCGCCAAGGTTGTTTACGCTAAACCCGATAGCAAGCAGCAGGGACAGGCTGAAGAAAAAGCAAAAATAGATGACGGGATGGGGCACCGGCCATCCTTTGCGGCGCATGAACACAAACAGCAGCATCACAAAAATTACCAGCATCACCTCCACTGCGGCAAAAAGGGAGAGGATATGCCGTATATCGCTGGGATAAGGCCGGAAGGTGGAAAAGCTGATAGCCTGGGGCGTGTTCAGGATAAAGCTGGCAACAGTTGGCTCAAGTTCCCGGGCGGGCAGGGATGAACTGCCCACGTTGGCGATAAACGCCTGCTGCTTTTCCGCTACGGATTTGGGGAAATCAAGTGCGGGCGAAATATATTTTGCAGTGAAAAAAAGCAGGCAAAAGCCGAGGTATACACCGGCAAACACCAGGAAGGGCTTGCGCGGCTTCCAGCGGATAACCAGCAGCCAGCAAAAAATAGCAGGGAGCATGATAGCAAAAGTGAAGCTGCGGAGCAGGAAAAGCAGGAGCAGCCCCAGCAGCACGGAGCCCACAGCGCCGGCGCTGATTCTTCCTTTTTTTTGCGCAAAATAGATGGCAAAAATGATGAGGCCGATGCCAAGAAAGAGCAGCCCTTCCTTATGCAGCCCGCTGCCCCAGTACAGGAAGGAAGGAATAAAAAAAGAGCCGGCCAGCACAGTGTTTTTCTGCCGGGGAAAAACATCTTTCATCACCCGGTAAAAAGCAATGGGGCCAAAAAAGGCAATGAACGAATAAAAAATTACATTGACGTAATAATAGCCAAAGCTGAAAATATTGAAGATGGAAAGGAATTTGATGAAGATGTTTCCCTTCAGGTCGTTCCAGTAGGAGTCAGATGAATCGAAAAAGCCACGGTAGCCATGTTCATAGCCGCTGTGAAAAAGGTTGGTAAAGTAAGCAGAAGGGTCGCTGCCCAGCAGGTGGTATTCCGCAAGGCCATTATAATGATAGGCCCAGGT
>DAOLFO010000468.1:0-1883 GCA_035326305.1 Chitinophagaceae bacterium | reverse complement strand
CATGGAAGAAGAGGCGGTGCGTCTGCTTAAAAACAGCCCTGAATGGGAGCCGGCAAAGCAAAATGGCAAAGCAGTGGCCATGTACCGGATACAGCCGGTGTCGTTTGTGGTGATGGATGAAAACCAGAAAAGCGGTGAGCTGAAAGAAGTAACGGTAACAGGGTATGCCCGGCCAAAATCAGCATCGGCTGAAAATCTTTCCGGAACCATTAAGGAAGTAACGGTAGAAGGCTATCCCATGAAGGACGTGTCGATTACGGGCAATCTGCGGCTGAATGAAGTGGTGGTGGTAGGATATGGTAAAAAGAAAAATGAAGAAGCTGTAGCTGTGGTGCCTGCTAACCTTCCCGCTATTTATCCCAACCCTGCCGGCAGCAGCGCTACTATTTCGCTCACTGTACAAAAAGCAGGTGAAGGGGTGATACGTGTTGCGGATATGAACGGTACCGTTTTATCTGTACAAAAAATAGCCCTTACACAAGGAACAAATAACTATACCATCAGCACAGGTGGGTTGAGTAAAGGTACTTACCTTGTCAGCGTTACGGCTGCCAATGACAAAACGCCTGTGAAAGCGGCAAAGCTGATCAAAAATTAATAGGCCAGCAGCCCGGAAGGAGCAGTAATATGCAATTCTTTGGCAGCAGCTTCTTCCACCCTGCCAATCACACGGGCCTGTACACCAAAATCTGCTGCGACGCTGATCAACCGGTCAGCGTCTTTTTCATTTGTATATATTTCCAGGCGGGTACCCATGTTGAACACCTGGTACATTTCCCGGTCATCGGCTCCGCTGGCCTGCTGTATGAGCCGGAAGATAACAGGCGCTTCAAAGAGATTGTCCTTTACAATGCGCACGTTACCGGGCAGGTACTTCAGGCATTTGGTCTGGCCGCCCCCGCTGCAATGTATCAGGCCATTGATGGCATCAAAATATTCTTCCAGCAATATCTTCATCACCGGCGCAAAAGTGCGGGTGGGCGAAAGCAGTAGCTGGCCAATAGTGGTGTTCAGATCATGTTCCTGAACGGTATCCGTTAGCCGGTGCGGGCCAATGTACACCACGCTGTCGTCAAGCGAATTGTCGTACGATTCCGGGTAGCCTGTCCCGTATGCTTTTTGCAGCACATCGTGCCGGGCGCTGGTAAGGCCGTTGCTGGCCAGCCCGCTGTTGTATGTGCTCTCATAATTAGTTTGGCCAAAGCCGGCCAGTCCTACAATCACATTTCCGGCACTTATCTTTTCGTTTGTGATTAATCGTTTTTTGGGCCAGCGGGCAGTCATCGTTCCGTTTACAGCTATGGTGCGCACCACATCCCCCACATCGGCAGTTTCGCCACCCATGTAGGTAATATCTACTCCAAAACGGCGCATAGCGTCAAAAAATTCCTGGCTGCCATTAATCACCGCTTCCAGCACTCCGGCCGGTATCTTTTGCTTATTGCGATCAATGGTAGAGGAAAAAATGAGCTTGTCGTATATGCCAACGCACAGCAGGTCATCAAGGTTCATCACAATAGCATCCTGCGCTATGCCCTTCCATACACTTATATCTCCTGTTTCCTTCCAGTAGAGATAAGCCAGTATGCTTTTGGTACCGGCGCCATCTGCATGCATTACATTTACCCAATCCGGGTCGCCGCAAAGCACATCGGGATATATCTTGCAAAATGCCAGGGGGTACAGGCCTTTATCTAATTTGCTGGTGGCGGCGTGCACTTCTTCTTTCTGGGCAGAAACACCTCTTTTGGAATACAGGCTCATGAATCAAATTGTGGCGCAAAACTAATCAATAATGACGGAATGCTGTTTTTTGTTACCCTCTCATAAACTGATTCTTCCTGTTTATCTTCGCGGCTGTTTATGCAAGTACACAACAATCC
>DAOLFO010000467.1:0-1888 GCA_035326305.1 Chitinophagaceae bacterium | reverse complement strand
AGTATATCAAAAGGGTAGTGGACGCCTACGTATACCTGGGCAAAGGAAATAAGGGCCGCCCATACCAGCCCGGTAGCCGCCCAGCGGCGCAGCACCGGGCGCATGGTCAGGAAAAAAAACATAGCCATGCCAAAATGGTTGGCGGCATGGTTGGAAGTGAAGCTATATCCCGAAGAGCAGTGGTCCACCAGCAGCCTGACCTGTGAAAAAAAAGCAGGGTCTTTGCAGGGGCGCAGCCGTTCAAAATTGTGCTTGAAGCCGTGATTACCCACCATATCCGTCAGCGCTACGGTGGCGATAAAAAACAGGATCCACCAGCCCCCCTGTTTCTTAAAATTGAGCAGGGCGAATACGACCAGGAAAAGGTAAAGCGGCGCCCAGTTGAGTGAGTTGCGCATAAAAGGCATTACCGCATCAAAAAAGCTGTTAGCCGCACCACTGTTGATTTTTACAAAGAGCCATTTATCGGCCTCGGCCAACTTTTGCCATATAGATTGCTGCAGGAAGAACATAGCTGCAAAATTATTGCAAACCATACACGAAATATCAAAGAAGGGTTGGGTATACCGGTTAAATTGTATTTTTTTGCATTTTTCCGCCAGGCTGCACATGTTAAGAAAGTACCGAATACCAAAAACAATCATCTGGGTCATCCAGCTTTTTGTTATTTTCCTGCTCATCTTCACGCTGTTCAGGCTGGCTACCTATTTTGCTTTCTGCCCCAGGCACCTTTCGTTTGCCAGTGTGCTGCCTTCTTTTTTAATGGGACTGCAGTATGACCTGCGCTGGATTTCCATACTGCTGCTGCCCATCGTGGTGGTGAGCATGTTTCCGTCCTTATCGCCTTTTTATGCGGCACGCAATAAAAAGTGGTGGACCTGGTACCTGGTGTTTGTCACCTTCATTGTCTTTTTCTTCTTTGCTGCGGACTTCGGCAGCTTTTCCTACAACCGTACCCGGCTGGATGCGGGCGCCATGAACTTTGTGGAGGATCCGGGCATCTCGCTGCGTATGATGTGGCAAACCTACCCCATGGTATGGATGCTGCTGGGCCTGCTGGTAGCGGTATTGCTGTTTCGCTGGATGTACCGTCAAAGCCACTGGCGGGTGGTGGCCAGCACCGATGGATGGAAGATACCCTACCGGAGAAAATATTTTACGGTGGCGGCTATCATTTTCTGTTTGTTTATCTACGGCCGCTTTGCCACCACGCCGCTTGCCTGGCAGCACAGCTTTGCCTTCCGTGATAACTTTAAAGCCTACCTGGCGCTGAACCCGCTTCAGAATTTTTTTACCACGCTGCGTTTCCGCCGGCCCGTATTTGATGAGCGAAAAGCAAGGGAGGCATTTGCGATCATGAAAGAAAAGCTGCCGCTGCCGCCGGAAAACGATTTTTCATACCGCCGGGTAGTGATGCCGGGCAGCCAGGCGCTGGAAAGCCGGCCCAATGTAGTGCTGGTGATGTGCGAATCATTCAGCATGTACAAGAGCAGCATGAGCGGCAACCCGCTGAACACAACGCCTTTTTTTGATTCCCTCAGCCGCAATGGTGTTTTTTTTGAGCGCTGCTTTTCCCCGCATTTTTCTACAGCAAGGGGGCTGTTTGCCATCATCACAGGTATACCCGATGCGCAGCTTTTTAAATTTTCCACCCGCAATCCCAAAGCAGTGCAGCAGCGTACCATCATTGATAATTTTGAAGGGTACGGCAAGCACTATTTCCTCGGCGGCGATCCTGATTTCAATAATTTTGAAGGCCTGCTGAAGAATATTGACGGGCTGCAGATGCATACAGGTGAACGCAAAGCATATCCCACCCTGAACGTGTGGGGCATCAGTGACAAGGATCTTTTTATGGAGGTAAATGAGGTGTTTAAAAAGGAAGACA
>DAOLFO010000119.1:5742-9183 GCA_035326305.1 Chitinophagaceae bacterium | reverse complement strand
GCCCGTGCAGGGCTTGCAGCCAATAGCAGGAGAAAGCCAAAGATGCAGCAGATGCTGCTTTGGATAAGTCCTGCTGCCTTAACAGATGGTCTCATACTGAATAGTTGTTTGGTTTAAGTATTGCTTTTTATTGATGTGTTTTCAGAGGTTACCAACCGCCATATAGCGGCGCAATATTTTTTGCAGGTGAGGCAAGCAGTTGTGCTTATGAATACCCGGGGAAGAGGGAGGCGGCATGTCCTGATAACAACGGGCAGGGAAAGCGCCGCTGTTATCTATCCCTTTTGCGATTGCGGTGCAAAAAAAAGACTTTTTCATACAGGCAATATTTATAAATCGTTATTCAATCGTTATGCTAATGTGAACACCCGCTGCATTTACTGCAGTATGTACTGGCTGCTCACTTTCATGAAATTTTTTACCTGCTCCGTTTCCCAGGCTGCATCTTTTCCCAGCTCAGCCGCCATGATGCGTGCTACCTGCGGCGCTATGCGCTGTGTTTCCCTGGCATCAAGCAGCAGGGCCCTGGTGCGGCGTGCCAGCACATCTTCCACCGTTCTGGCCATTTCATATTTCACGGCCCACAGTACCTGTGTTTTGTGGATGCTCAGCTCTGTGCTCAGCCATTCATTCGCATCACCATTCATGCTTTGCCGCAGCAGCGGGGCATCGCTGCCATAGAAATAAAAAGGATCAGCCCAGTCAACAGGTGCTTCCGTATACCCGTGTATCGCCATGGTGGCGGTGGCGGGTTGCCGTGGCGGCCAGCTTTTTTCTTTTTCAATGCGGTCTACCATATCTTCTCCCATCTTGCGGTAAGTGGTCCACTTGCCGCCCAGCATGGTAAAGAGATGGGAGGGGGAAACAATGATCTTATGGCTGCGGGATATTTCCTTTGTTTTTTGCTCCCCCTTTTTAGGGGCTGCCAGCGGGCGTTGCCCGGCAAATACGCTCAGCACATCTTCGCGGCGCGGCTTTTTTTCCAGGTAGCTGCCTGCCGTATCAAGTATGAACTGTATCTCTTTTTCCAGCGCCACCGGCTCCAGTGATGCATGGTCTACCGGGGTATCCGTAGTGCCCACCACCACCTTATCATGCCAGGGTACGGCAAAGAGCACCCGGCCGTCACTTGTTTTCGGTATCATCAGGGCATCGGCGGCAGGGTAAAAGCTTTTATCCAGCACCAGGTGAATGCCCTGGCTCACGCAAATACTTTTTTCGCTGCCGGGGTTGTCCATTTGCAAAATATCATCTACAAATACTCCCGTGGCATTCACTACTGCTTTGGCCTGCAGTTGGTAGCTCATGCCGGACTCTGTATCCTTTATGGCCACTCCGCTGATATGGCCATTATCATTCTTTGCGAGGCCCGTCACTCTTACATAGTTGATGGCATGGCCGCCATGCTCCCAGATGCTCTGCACCAGGTTGATGGCGAGGCGGGAATCGTCAAACTGTCCATCGTGATAGAGCACACCACCCTTCAGCCCGCGGGTGCGGATGCCTGGTATTTTATCAATCGTTTCACTGCGTGAAATAAAAACAGAAGGCCCCAGGCGCAGCTTGCCGGCAATACGATCATACAGTTTCAGGCCGATGGTATACTTTAACCGGTCCCAGAGAGAATATACGGGCACTATGAAATGCTGGTCTTTTACCAGGTGCGGTGCATTGCGGTGCAGTAAGCCACGTTCTATAGAAGCTTCCCGTACCAGCTTCACATCGCCCTGTGCCAGGTAGCGCACGCCGCCATGCACCAGCTTGGTGCTGCGGCTGGATGTGCCTTTGGCAAAATCGGCCTGCTCCACCAGCAATGTTTTGTATCCTCTGGCTGTTGCATCAAGGGCGATACCGAGACCAGTGGCACCGCCGCCGATGACGAGTACGTCCCAGAGGGTGCCGGGCCGGGTAAGCTCCCGTAAATAAGCTTCGCGGTCGGTATGCAGTGTTATTGGTTTCAGCTCTTTCATCAAAACGGGCATTATACTATCAATAGAAACAAATCGTAAGTTATTAAATAATAAAATGAAAGTAAAAATATTTTATTTCACAAAAAGCAAAATGTTTTGAAGATTATCTGATTGTTATTTATTTCGTATTATTTCGAATGTTTGTAAGTTTACAGGAAATACTTTTTTAGCTTTTGAATTTCAGCCCGTTCTGTATAAATTGTACCACCATAAACCCACGCCGATGAGCACCCTGGCCGAACGTCATCAGTATATTTTGTCCAAACTCAATAAAGAGGGAAAAGTGAATGTGCTGGATCTGTGCCGGGAGCTGGATGTTTCGTCTGTGACGATACGAAAGGATCTGAAGCTGCTGGAAGATAAGCACCTGCTTTTCCGCACGCATGGCGGGGGCACCGCCAGCAACCCTTATACGGTAGACCGGCATGTGAATGAAAAAGAAAAAATCAGGTCGGCGGAGAAGATGAATATCGGCATGATGGCCGCCACACTGGTGGAGCCGGACGATTCCATTATCATTGCTTCAGGCACTACCGTGCTTTCCCTGGCGCGGCATATAGAGCCGGTGGGGCACCTCACTGTTATTACAGCAGCGCTCAATGTGGCCACGGAGCTCAACAGGCATCCGGAAGTGGAAGTATTATTGCTGGGCGGCATCCTGCGCAAAAGTTCTTCTTCCGCCACCGGTATTTATGCAGAAAAAATCCTGGATGATTTATCCTGCAGCAAATTGTTTTTAGGCGTGGATGGTATAGACCCGGAGTTTGGGCTTACCACCACCAATGTGGCCGAGGCGCAACTTAACAGGAAAATGATACAGGCTTCGCAAAAAACAATTGTGCTGGCCGACTCCAGCAAATTTGGCAAACGCGGCTTTGGCCGCATCTGCGGGCTGGAAGATGTGGAGCAGATTATTACAGACAGCGGCATCTCTGAGCACATGCTGCGTACGCTGAAAGGCATGGGGATAGAGGTGACGATAGTGTAGGCTGAAAATGTTAATCAATAGCTTTTCTATATGGTCATTCATTATTAAGGCCATATAATTTAATAAACTCACTATATTCTTGCTGAAATGCTTTCTTTTGATGATGTGCCTTTTGATTTTTTATATACCTGAAAACTTTCTCTGCCACCGATTCTGAAACAGAAAAAGCAGCATATCCTGTTTGCCAGGAAAATTTTTCAGCAATCAGGTTGTTTTGATTTATAAAATGAGAGCTGCTGCCTTTTATTTGTTTGACTACGTCTGCAATAGATTTTTGGGGACTTAGCAGGAACAGGCAATGAATATGGTCTGGCATTCCGTTAATTATTCTTACCGGGCAACCTAACTCACGTAATTGCTCAGAAATAAATCGATGGACTATATTTTCAATGGTTAAGTGAATTAAAGGCATACGCTCCTTGGTCGTCCAGATAGCGTGTATCCATATTTTGTTGAATGAATGTGGCATATTCAGGTGTTTTT
>DAOLFO010000119.1:0-5642 GCA_035326305.1 Chitinophagaceae bacterium | reverse complement strand
ATATTTTGTTGAATGAATGTGGCATATTCAGGTGTTTTTGATTAAATCGTTAAATAGGTTTGCGTTAGCGTCTCTCTAAATATACCACGGTTTAAACCGTGGTATATATTAATCATCATGATAGCAACACAACGTTATCAGAATGTAAGCCGGAAACTCCCGAATATCCCAAATTTCTTCGTTTGCTTGTCCGGGATGGAGGCAGGTAATAAGCGCCAGATAAAATCAATCCGGAATACATGCAGGATATTATCCACGCCGGTGCCCAGTTCCAGGTAGGTCTTCCCGTCCAGTGTTTGAAAAGAATGCCCTTCTTTAAAGTTGTATATACGGTTAGCATCTGACAGGCTGCCCCATAATGTTTTTAATGTCCATAGCTGGCGGAACTTCAGCTTGGGAAACAGCCGGAAAATACCATTGCCGATATTATGCTCAATATTAATACCGGCAAAACGATCATGGATGAACTCATACCGGTTCATCATGTTAAAAGCATATTTGTTATAGTAATGCAATTCATTTCCCGGCGCAATATCCAGCAGCACATATGGCAGGGTGCCAAATGTTTTGCCGCCATATACCTGGAAGCTAAAGCTGCCGAAAGGCGGGATTTTCACGTAATCAGAAATGCTGCCGGATAATTTAGTATACGCATAGCTGCTGCGCAATACTCCCGACATGCCGCGGGCAATATAAAGCTCTCCGATAGGATAAGGGCTTCCGAGGCTGGTGCGGAAGAATGTATTTTCCAGGAATTTTTCTAAATAAGCAAAGCGCAGCCGCAGCGACACCTCAAAGCCGGTAAGCGGGGAGCGCCCTGCCAAAGCGGGAAAGGAATCTTTGGAAGGGATATTGCGCAGCGGCGTAAAGTTTTTATGGGTTACCGCTACCAGCTCCGAGAGGCCAAAGCGGTGTTCATTAAAAAACTCAAAACGTTTTTCTTCTATTTTAATAAACTTCACAGGGATATTGGGCTTGCGTATGGCAAGCGCAAATATATTATCCTGTGTTACTTCCCCGTAGTAGTTCTGGCCAAAGTCAAGGTCGTTGGTATACGAGCCATACCAGTAGCGGCGTGGATGCTTTTGCGGTAAGTAGAATAATTCTGCTTTGCCTTTTATTTTTTTATCCCCGAATCCGTAAGCCAGGTAAGTATGGTACCACCAGCGTTTGTCAAATTTTTTATTGCTGCTGATATCAAAGCGCATGCGAAATCCTTCCCAGCTATTTGCCGTCATCCAGTTGTACCACTGGCCGATGCGTACATTGCCGATATCCATATAGCCGGTAGCCAGGAAGTTGATACGCCGGGTGAGCCGCTGAAACGTTGGGGCATTCAGCAGGGTGTCAATCATGCGGATGATGTTCTGTTCCGCCCTGCTTAGTTCTTCATGCCTTGAGCCGGCCCAGTAGTCTTTGTCTTTCTGCGCAGCACCGGGTAGTGTGATCACTTCTTCCTGTATCTTATTTTTAGCCAGTTCCTGTTCCACCGAGGCATCGTTGACCACTACCTTGCGGTAAGTGGTGGTTTTGCGGCCAATGAAGCCAGGCGTGTTTTTACCGATAGGCGGTGATATGTCGGCTACAAACTTGTCGCGGGACAGGAACCAGGTGGAGTCATTGATGGGCGAAAACTCCTGTATCAGGCTCAGGTTGTCTACAAAGTTTACATTGGCTATTTTCCCAAGCCGGAGATTCATTTTTTGTATGGCAAAGCTGCCCACATGCACCCAGCAGTCGCCTTCAAAGGTATTAGTGCCCTGCCGCCGCGGCGTAAATAATAAATGGAAATAGCGGTGCCCGCCCACCTGCTGCGTATCAGCTACGTGATAATTATAATACAGATCGCCGTTATCGCTGGCGGGGCTTACAAACTGCAGGTTGAAGACCGTGATATAATTATTATACACATTTACATTCTGATCCATGCCGCCGAGGTAGTTGATGATGCTCTCATTCTCCACACCGTTTGTATTGGCAGCTTTGATCACTTCCCTGCGCTTTAATGGCTTTTTCTGGTAATAATAATCAGAAAGGGTTTCGGTAAGATAGGTGGGCAGGTATTTTACCCCGTCTGCGCTGTCCGTATTTTGCTTTATCAGTTCCCCTACCGGCCGCAGTGGCTTGAAGCGGCTGATTTTTGTAGTGTTGATATTCTTGAGGTCAAGCTCCAGCTTATTATACAGCTCATAGGAGAAATTGGTAAAGCGGAATTTATCATTCTTTGCTTTATGCTGTACAATCTTTCTCCATACCAGCAGCCCCTTGTTGGTGACTTTGGATTTTACCACTGCCGCTTCATTAAAAGTGCCCCGCTCCATGAGTATGGCAGCTTCCAGGCTGTCCTTGCTACGGTCAATGCGGAAGTAGAAAGGCTGGTAGCCCACGCAGGTGATCAGCAGGCTGTCGGCAGGCCATTCGCTGACGGTGAGTGCAAAGCCCCCGGCCGAATCCGTAAGCCGGCCCATGGTGGTATTGTAAAAAATGACAGAGGCAAAAGGGATTGGCTCTTCGCTATGCGAGTCCTTTACGGTTCCCCGGATGGTTTTTTGCCGGGCTGCGGCCGGCAATAGGAAAAAGCCGGCTACCAGGGTTAGCAGCAGAAGGGTTGGTTTTCCGGGGTGCATCATGTGCGAATTTACTAACAGAAAAGCGTTTACAGGCACGCGGCAAAAAAATTTGGAAGTATGGGATCTGAATATTTACTTTGTTATTCAAAGTGCTTTTTATGAGCGAACAAAATCAATGGGCTGATTCCCTGCAGCAGGTGCAGGACATTAAACGTATTATGGAGCGATCCAGCCGTTTTACCTCCCTCAGCGGGCTGAGCTGTGTGGCAGCAGGGCTCTGTGCGCTGGGCGGTGCCTGGCTGGCCTACCGGATTATACAGGATTATTACCAGATGGAAAATGTAGCAAGGTGGTACTATACTCATGAGAATTTTTCTATATTAAAAAACAAGTTGCTGTTAGTGGCGGCTGGTACGTTTACCGCTGCGCTGTTAACGGCATTTTTCTTTACCTGGCGTAAAGCGGGCCGGATGGGCATAAAGCTTACCGATCACAGTTCCCGCAAAGTATTTTGGGCAATGGCTGTTCCGCTGGTAATCGGCGGGCTGTTTGTGCTGGGTATGCTGCAGCATGATGAGTGGCGTTTTGTTTCATCTTCCTGCCTTGTTTTTTATGGGCTGGCGCTGGTGAATGCCGGTAAGTATACGGTATCAGATGTCAGGTACCTGGGGTATATGGAAGCGGCGCTGGGCCTGGTTAATTTATTTGTAACCCGCCACTCATTCGGGTATGGCCTTTATTTTTGGGTAGCGGGCTTTGGGCTGCTGCACATTATTTATGGAGTGGTAATGTGGTGGAAGTACGAGCGGAAACCTGCCGCTGAAAAAAAGCTGTAATGAAAAATCCGATCAATGGGCTGAATAAAGTATTTGACAACCGGGTACGGCTGGGGGTCATGAGCCTGCTTTCTGTCAATGAGGAAGTGAGCTTTAATGACCTGAAGCAATTGCTGGAAGTGACCGATGGCAACCTGGCCACACACCTGGTGAGCCTGGAGGAGAATGGGTATATCAAAGTGCACAAAGGGTTTATTGGCCGGAAAACAAATACGACTTACTCTGCCACCCGCAACGGGGAGAAGGCCTTTGCGGAACATATTACGGCATTAGAAAATATGATAAAAGGGATAAAATAATTTTTTTTTGAATTTATACTTTGAAATACAAAGTACTTTTATATTAAAAACCTGCTATGAATAAAATAGCTTTTCGACACGCTTTAAACACATTTTTATTAAGCTGCCTTATAGCGCCGGGCCTTGTTCTGATAGTGAACAGTGTTCAGATTTCTGACGAAGAAATAGGATATATTGTTATTTTCTATTTACCTGCTGTGCTGTGTGGGAGTATAGTATTTTCTCCGGCTCTGCTTCCGGCTTATTTATATCTTAAAATATTACTCTCATCCTCCTTAAGTGGTTTTCAGATTTTATATGCATGGATCATAGCCCTTACAAGTCTGGCTTTACTTGCTATTATAATAGTGGTCTGGATATTGGGAGAAACTGCGCTGGCAGATATTGATTTTCTTCTTGAAATAATATTACCCATCCTTGTGGCGGTGCTGGGGTCAGTGCTATTGCGGGTACAAAAATTTTATGACATGATACGCTTTTGGAGAGAATGTAATGAGGATACAGCAGTATAAAATCAGGTCACTTGATTTACAAATAAAGCTTACAGACAGGATTACTTTTTTAATATCAACGAATAAAAATTATGGAAACAACAATTTCAAAAGCCTGGCAGGGCAGTAAGCTGCTGATAAAAGGATTAATCATTGCCGGGTTAGTATTGCTGCTGCTGATACCCGCATGGCTCGTCAGGGACTTGATTGAAGAGCGGCAGGCCAGCCAGCAGGAAGCTTTTACTGAAGTAAGCAGCAAATGGGCGGGCCGCCAGCATGTTACAGGCCCGGTGCTGGTAGTGCCTTATGAGGAGCAAATACCTGGTGGTAAGGAATTGACAAAAATCAGGAAGCTGGCTTACCTGCTGCCGGAAAAACTGGAGATAAAAGCAGAAGTAAAGCCCGAAAAACGGTACCGGGGCATTTATGAAGTAATGCTGTACAGTGCCAGTACAGACCTGAAGGGGTATTTTAATGCGGCATCGCTGAGTGAGCTGAAAATAGATCCCGCCCTTACCAGGTGGGATGAGGCTTATATCTGCATGGACATTGCAGATGTAAAAGGTATAACCGATCCGCCGGCCGTGAAATGGAAAGATGCTGCGCTGCCGCTGAAGCCATCAGCGGTAAAAAATGCAGTGGCCGATCATCCCTTTATGGCTCCCGTGAGCATAGCAGCCGGGGAAACAGTTTCTTTTTCCTGCAATATCCGCCTGAACGGATCAGAGCATTTAATGTTTACCCCAGCAGGAAGGGAAACAGACATCCACCTGGAATCTTCCTGGCCCGATCCGAGCTTTACGGGTGCGCAGCTCCCGGATCATGAAATAACTGATAATGGCTTTACTGCTTCCTGGAAAAGCTATTCGCACAGCCGCAGTTTTCCGCAGGTATGGTCGGAACAAAAAGTATCGCTCCGGGACGCATCAGTTGGCGCCAGCTTTTTTATCCCGGTAAATGCGTATCAGAAAACCATGCGATCCGTAAAATATGCAGCGCTTTGCATCATCCTTACCTTTGCAGCTTTTTTTATTATTGAAACGATATCGAAAAAGTCAGCCCATCCGCTTCAGTATGCGCTGATCGGTATCGCACTCATCCTTTTTTATGTACTGCTGCTCTCATTTTCGGAGTATACCGGCTTTAATGCTGCATACATCATAGCAGGGGCCGCTACCGTGGGGCTTATCGCCTGGTTTGTAAAAGGAGTATTGCAGTCAGGCCGGTTTACCACCATCCTTTCTCTGGTGCTTGTATTAATGTACGGGTACCTGTTCAGCATATTGCAATTGCAGGATTATTCGCTGCTGCTGGGCAGTACCGGTTTATTTATCACGCTGGCGGTTATTATGAATTATACCCGCAGAATAAAATGGTAGCTGACTGGCGCCCTGCTCTTTTTTTGTACAAGAACCATTGACATATTAAACCCGCCATGAAAACTGG
>DAOLFO010000118.1:0-9216 GCA_035326305.1 Chitinophagaceae bacterium | reverse complement strand
TCCCTGGCCGCTACTGGTATTGTGGCGATGGAAATATCCGCCCCTGTCCTTTTATGGTTATCGAGCATCTCCTGGAAGTCCATCTGGTAAAGCTGGTCGCCGGAAAGTATCAGCACATATTCACTTTCAAACGGGGCAATATGCCGCAGGCTCTGCCTTACCGCATCGGCTGTACCCTGGTACCAGGTGGGATTGTCCGGCGTTTGCTCCGCAGCCAGTATGTCTACAAATGCCTTGCTGAAAGCGCTGAAGTGGTACGTGTTTTTAATATGCCGGTTCAGCGATGCAGAGTTAAACTGTGTCAGCACAAACATCCGGTTGATGTTGGAGTTGATGCAGTTTGAGATAGGGATATCCACCAGGCGGTATTTTCCGGCAATAGGCACGGCTGGTTTGGAACGGCTGGCAGTAAGCGGGTACAGGCGGGACCCTGCCCCGCCACCTAATATGATGCTGAGTATTTCTTTGGCAATCGACATAGTGAAACAGTATTTAAGGTATCAGGGTAAAAGGTAAGTAAGATTTAGTATTAAAAATGCAGGCGATATAAAAAAATAGCTTTTCGCTGTTATGCCTTCAGTGATTCATAAATATCAATATACTGCTGTGCAGAATTGTCCCACGAATGGTCGATGGTCATCATGTGGCTGCGTATCCACTGGTACAGGTCCGGCTTATTTTGATATAAGTCAATTGCACGCCCCACCGAATAAGTGATATCGCCCACCGAAGCCTGGTCAAACCGGATACCGAAGCCCTGCCAGTCGCCAAAATCTTTAATGGTATCCTTCAGCCCGCCCACGCTTCTTACCATCGGTACCGTACCATAGCGCAGCGCATACATCTGATTTAATCCGCAAGGCTCCACCCGGCTTGGCATCAGCAGAAAATCTGAGCCGGCATAAATAAGGTGACTGAGCGGCTCACTGTACCCGATATAAGAGTTATAATAGCCATTAAACTGGTGCTTCATCTGGTCAAGCTGTTCTTCAAGGTAAGGGTCGCCGGAGCCCAGCACGATAAAGTTTGCCTTCCCGTGATGGTGATAAATAGACTGGCTGATGGCTTCCGGCAGCAGGTCGGCCGCTTTTTCACCCACCAGCCTGCCGATAAAAGCTACGAGCGGCTTATCCGGGTCAAGGCCAAACTGCCCGCAAATCTCTTTTTTGTTTTTGCGCTTTCCTTTTTCCACAAGCTCCCGGTCATAGTTTTTAATGATATAGCTATCTGTTTGCGGATCCCATACCTGCGTATCTATGCCGTTCAGGATGCCGGCGCTTTTTCCTTTTTCATATTCAAAAAGATTTTCCAGGCCGTTGGCCGAATGTTTCAGTTCATCAAGGTAGCTATGGCTTACCGTAGTTACTTTCCAGGCGCTCTTTACCCCTGCTGCCATCGGGTTGATCGTATTATTCCAGTCCAGCAGCCCCCAGTGCCAGCTATCATAGGCGGGCAGGTAATAGTATTTGTCCCAACTGATCCAACCCTGGTACTGCCCGTTGTGAATAGTAAACACAGAAGGAACATCAGCCAGCTTATCGCGGAAAGCGTAGCAATGCTTCATCATAAAAGGGATAAGCCCGGTATGGTGATCATGGCAGTGTATCACTCCCGGCTTGTGCTGCCAGTGGTTCAGCCAGTCGCACACCGCTATCTGAAAAGCCATGAAGCGTTCCGTATCGTCATCGTATCCATATATCTTTTCCCGGTCCAGCAGCCCGTTAATATCCACAAGGTAAAGATCAAAGCCCAGCTTATTGGTCTTTTCCCTGATCACGCTGTAGTGAAACCAGTGCGAGCCGAGATGCTGCCCCCCTTCATGCACCAGTTCCCACTGGTTGGTGTATAAAAACCGGGTGCGGTACATCGGCATCACCACCTTGGCAGTGTGGCCAAGCTCCGTCTGGTATTTAGGCAGCGCCCCCACCACATCGCCCAGGCCGCCGGCTTTTGCCACCGGGTAACACTCTGCCGCTACATGTATAATTTCCATAACTGTATTTTATCAATAGTAAATAAACTATTTCAAATTAAGTTGTTTTTCCGAATAGCTGTTAGCTAAATCAATTAAAATTTTTCGCTAAGTTTTTTCTCACTATTTTCAGCCCTTAAACACAAAATCACGATTGCCATGAGTCAGCAAACAAAGTGGTCGCAATTTGGCACATTAATCATTGTATTCTTTTTCTGGGGCTTTGTTGCAGCCAGCAACAGTATATTCATTCCTTTTTGTAAAAAATATTTTGACCTTGACCAGTTGCAGTCTCAACTGATCGGCTCTGCCTTTTACGGCGCTTACTTTTATGGCTCTCTTTTGCTTTACCTTATTTCTTATCTGAGCAATGTAGATGTGCTGAATAAGATTGGCTATAAGAAAGGGATCATTTACGGGCTGCTGATTTCTGTAGTGGGCGCTTTATCCCTTGCTTTTATCAGCACTTCCGAATCCCCTTCCTTTGGTATGGTGCTGCTGGCATTCTTTATCATAGCACTGGGCTTCTCGCTGCAGCAAACAGCCGCCAATCCATTTGCCATTGCGCTCGGATCACCGGAAACGGGCTCTCACCGGCTCAACATGGCAGGCGGCGTCAACTCCTTTGGTACACTGCTGGGGCCGCTGGCTGTAAGCTTTATGCTGTTTGGCAGCGCTACCAGCCAAAAAGAAGCAACAATAGGCAACATAGAAACAGTATACTTTGTGCTTGCCGGTTTATTTACACTGGCCGCTCTTATTTTCAGCTTTTCAAAGCTCCCTAAAGTTACCAGCAACGAAGCATTGGAAAAAAGCCCTAAAGCATTGCGTGTGCTGCTTGTTATCGGCCTTGCATTCCTGCCGGTGCTGTTTGCAGATGGCATCAAGGAAGCAACCGGTATAGCTAAGTCTGTTATTATTTATGCTTCGCTGATCATTATTCTCGGGTTGCTGTTTGCCAGCATGAAGATGGCTTCAAAAAATAAAGCCGGATGGGGAGCTATGCAATATCCCCAACTGGTATTGGGCATGATCGCCATTTTCGTTTATGTAGGTGTGGAAGTGACCATTGATAATAACTTTGGCGCCCTGCTGCTGCGTCCTGAATTTGGAGGATATAATGAGGAGCACAACTCACACCTTATTGCTTTATACTGGGGCAGCCTGATGATTGGCCGGTGGACAGGGGCAGTGAGCGTATTTAATTTCAGCCGCAGCACCAAACGCATGCTGGTGATCATTGTACCGCTCATAGCCTTCGGCATTATCTGCCTGGCAAATTATATCAGGGGAAATGATATCAGCGATTTCAAATACTATCCTATCATGCTGCTTTTCCTGATAGGCGCCAACCTGTATGCGCAGGAAAAGCCCGTGAAGCTGCTGCTGACTGTAAGCGTACTGGCTATTGCATTTGTAATAACATCCCTGCTTACTACAGGTATGGTGGCCAACTATTGCCTGATTGCCTGCGGCCTATGCTGCTCGGTAATGTGGCCCGGCATATTCACACTGGCTATTGCCGGCCTGGGCAAATATGCCAGCCAGGGATCTGCCTTCCTTATTATGATGATCCTCGGAGGTGCTATCATACCACCGGCACAGGGTGCACTCATTGACCTGGACCTGGGTACAGAAGTCAACGGTATTACAACCGGCAGATGGACGCATCTCTCCTATATTGTACCGCTGGCCTGCTTTGCCTACCTGGCATGGCATACCATCAGCAGCAGGAATGCGCTGAAAAAACAGGGAATTGACTTTGACCAGCAAATTGCCGGAGGTCATTAAGGATTCCAATCTATTTACTTCGTACATTTATGGCCCCGCTGCTTTTTATAAGTGCCGGGGCTTATTTTTAAAAACTCTTTACACGATGGCTGCAAAAACTGCGCTGCAGGCGCTGGCGATTGGGATTGACATAGGAGGAACAGGCACCAAGTTCGGAATTGTGGACCGTGATGGAAACGTTCTTTTTTCAGGAGAAATCTCTACCAAAGCACATACTGACATTGATTCTTTTATTGACGAACTGTACCAGGCCCTGTCGGCGCTGATAGAAAAAGCAGGCGGCATCGGGCGGATGAAAGGAATTGGCGTAGGGGCTCCCAATGGAAACTACTATACCGGCACTATCGAATATGCTCCTAACCTGCCCTGGAAAGGCATCATACCGCTGGCCAAGCTGATCGAAAATAAATTTAGCCTGCCGGTGGTGCTCACCAATGATGCCAATGCTGCTGCTATCGGTGAAATGATGTACGGTGCTGCCAAGAGCATGCGTGATTTTATTATGATCACGCTTGGCACCGGTGTGGGGAGCGGCATTGTGGCCAACGGCCAGCTTATTTATGGCAGCGACGGGTTTGCCGGGGAATTAGGTCATACCATTATCATACCTGACGGCAGGCTGCATCCCGGTACCGGCAAAAAAGGATCGCTGGAAAGCTATGCCTCTGCCACCGGTGTGAAATATACGGCGCTGGAGCTGCTGGATACCACCGATGTGCCCAGCCTGCTGCGGGATATTCCCCGCGAAGAAATGGATTCTAAAAAAGTATACGAAGCGGCTATCAAAGGTGATAAGCTGGCGCAGTCCATTTATGAATATACGGGGCGCATACTCGGGCTGGCGCTTGCCAATGCGGTGATGTTTTCCAGCCCCGAAGCCATTGTTCTTTTCGGAGGCCTTACCAAAGCCGGCGACCTGCTGCTGAAGCCCACCCGTGAGCACATGGAAGCAAACCTGATACAGATTTTCCAGAATAAAGTAAAAATACTGATCAGCCACCTCAGGGAATCTGATGCGGCCATACTGGGCGCCAGCGCCCTGGTATGGGATATGCGCTGATAACGGCTTCGTCACAAGAAGTTGTTGCCGGAGGAAACTATAAAACTAAAAACCCGGAAACTGATGAATCAGTTTCCGGGTTTTTTTATACTGTATAAAAACGTTTTATTTCTTTTCACCGGCAGCTGCCTTGTGCTGGGCCGCTGTCCAGTCCATGCTGATAGCAGACTTTTCAATCTTGATATAGCTGCCGGGGCTGATCTCAATATTCAGTGTGCCGTCTTCGTTGATTTTATTGATCACACCATGGATGCCGGCAATGGTCACTATCTTATCGCCTTTTTGCAACTCTTCAATAAACTTCTTCTGGTTCTTTGCCCTTTTAGCCTGCGGGCGGATAAAGAAAAGCCAGAAAACAAGGATCATAACACCCAGGAAAATAAACTGGAACCCGCCAAATCCCGGCGCCTTCTGTGCATTCGTCTGTAAGAAAAAAATGTAATCCATTAGTATATGCTGTTTTAAAAATTTTTATTTCTCTGCTTCCACTTCTACTTTAAAGGTAAGATAGTACTCCCGCTGGGGCGCTGTATTGGACTGTACCGTTACTGTTTTATTTTGCGGCCCTACCCTTCCCTTGCTGTCAAACTTTGCCCGGATCACCCCTTCCTCACCGGGAGCAAAAGGTTTTTCCGGTTTCTCCGGCACGGTGCACCCGCAACTGGCCCTTACATCTTCGATGATAAGGTTTTTCTCTCCGGCGTTTTTAAACCGGTAGCTTATTTCTATCACCTGGCCTTCTTTTATTTTTCCCAGGTCCTGGTTGATGGAGTCCACCCACTGTATCGTGGTATAGTTGCCCCCGTCTTTTGTGTCGCCTGCTGCTTCTCCTGCTTTTGAGTCAGCTTCCTGGCAGCTCCAGAGCAGCAGGGATGCAGCCAGTATGGCAAATACTTGTTTCATATAGTCACGTTTTTGCGTTGCAAATGTACAGGAAACCACCGGGTTTCCCGCCGGATGTTTTCACAGGCAACCCGGGAGCGGCTGCGCCGCTTATGCCTTGCGGTGATCCCGTTTGTGCATTTTTTCCTGCTGCACCAGGTCTTTATGAATATTATCCAGTATCCCGTTTACAAACTGCCCGCTCTGCTGTGTGCTGTATTCTTTTGCAAGGTCAATATATTCATTGATGGTAACCTTGGGAGGTATCGTTTCAAAATACAGAAACTCCGCCACTCCCATCTTCATCAGTATCATGTCCAGCAGGGCAATACGGTCCGGATCCCAGTTTTTCAGCCTGGGTATAATAAGCTCATGCAGGTACTGATCTTTTTCCTGCACCGTTTGCAGCAGGCTTATGGCAAATTGCTCTTTATCAGGAGTCAGCATTTGCCCAAACTTTACCGATCCGGGCTTTTGTATATAGCCGCCCAGCACCTGGCTGATCATTTCCCCGTCATCATTCCAGTTGGTATACAAGTCTTCGATATGCGCTATAAACAGCTCATTGCCCAGCATGAGGTCATTAAAAATAAAGGTGACGATATTTTTATCCTCGGCAGCATCCCTGCCCGGCGAAGCTATATAGGCTTTGTACTCCGGCGTATCTGCCAGCGCCAGGTATATTTTGCGTATGAGCTCGGTGTCCCCTTTCTGCTCAGGCTTCTCCCTGTCCGATTGTGCGGCCAGCGATTTATCTTCCAGTATCTTCCATAGTGTGCTGTTGCCGGCTATTTTGGTATTTACATTCAGATCCTCAGCAGTGGGCAGGTGCTTGCTGGCCCTTTTATGCGCTTCTGTTTCCGCATAGCGGGCTACTTCTGACAAAAACCAGGTGAGGTATACCAGCAGGGAGCGGGTTTGTGCAAAATGCTGCTGCAATATTTTCTGAGGGTTGGCGGATTGCGCCCGGGCGCTGTCTTCCAGGGTAGCCAGTGTATAAAGTGTCTGCATCACTTTCACCCGGATATTTCTTCTGCTGATCATTGTTCGGTAAGAGCTGTTTTAGACCGGCAAAGATAAGTGGCTTACACTGTATTCTCAGGATTAAATCGGGCTTAATTTAAACAGCGGGTTATAGCCTTTTGCCTGCAAAAATGACGGGATGGCATATAGCCCTGCACGGCAATCCTGCCAAAACTGAAATTTTTTCCGATTCACCATGCTGTGGCATATTATTCGTGTACATTTGCCGTCCCCGCAAACTGGCAGGGACAGTACCATTCAAAAAATTCAAAAATCAATACGATTATGGCTAAAAAAGTCAATGTTACCCCCCTTCATGACCGGGTAATCGTGAAAGCGGCGGCGGCTGAAGAAAAGACAGCCGGCGGCATCATTATCCCTGATACGGCAAAAGAAAAGCCCCAGCGCGGCATCGTGGTAGCGGCCGGCCCCGGCAAAAAAGATGAGCCGGTAACCGTTAAAACCGGCGACACGGTACTCTATGGCAAATATGCCGGTACAGAAATCCAGATCGACGGGCAGGACTACCTCATCATGAGAGAGTCGGATATACTGGCAATTGTATAAGTGGTGTATGTAAGTTCTGAGCGGGCAGGTTTGCTCCATAGCGAACAGGAAGCTCAGGAGTGCGACGCAACAAAAGCTGATAAGCATTACCAAAGCTGGTAACAAAAAAACAAAAACTAAGAAACTAAAAACTGATAAAAATGGCAAAACAACTCTTCTTCGACATTGAAGCAAGAAATAAAATGAAGCGTGGCGTAGATGTGCTGGCCAATGCTGTAAAAGTAACCCTGGGCCCTAAAGGCCGCAATGTGGTGATTGAGAAAAAATTTGGCGCACCTGCCGTTACGAAAGACGGTGTGACCGTAGCTAAAGAAATAGAACTGGAAGACCCCATCGAAAACATGGGTGCCCAGATGGTGAAAGAAGTGGCTTCTAAAACAGCGGATATTGCCGGTGACGGTACTACCACTGCCACTGTGCTGGCCCAGTCTATCATCAGCGAAGGGCTGAAAATGGTAGCTGCCGGCGCCAACCCGATGGATCTGAAACGCGGTATTGACAAAGCGGTATCCCTGGTAGTGGAAAACCTGAAATCGCAAAGCCAGACCGTTGGCAGCGACAGCAAAAAAATTCAGCAGGTGGCTACCATCTCTGCCAACAATGACGAAACAATCGGTAAACTGATTGCCGAAGCGTTTGGCAAAGTGGGCAAAGAAGGCGTTATCACTGTAGAAGAGGCAAAAGGCACCGACACTACCGTAGACGTGGTGGAAGGTATGCAGTTTGACCGCGGCTATATTTCCCCATACTTCGTTACCAACAGCGAAAAGATGGAAGCTGAGCTGCAAAATCCCTACATCCTGATCTACGATAAAAAGATCAGCGCTATGAAAGATATACTCCATATACTGGAGAAAGTGGCGCAAAGCGGCCGGCCGCTGCTGATCATTGCTGAAGACCTGGAAGGCGAAGCGCTGGCTACCCTGGTGGTAAACAAACTGCGCGGCACTATCAAAGTAGCGGCTGTAAAAGCTCCCGGCTTTGGCGACCGCCGCAAAGAGATGCTGACCGATATCGCTATCCTGACAGCAGGTACTGTGATCAGCGAAGAGCTGGGCCATAAGCTGGAAGGCGCCGATCTGACATCACTGGGACAGGCTTCTTCTGTGACCATTGATAAAGACAACACGACTATCGTAGGCGGCAAAGGCAAGAAAACAGACATCGTTGCCCGTGTAAACCAGATCAAAGCCCAGATAGAAAATACAACTTCAGACTACGATAAGGAAAAGCTGCAGGAGCGCCTGGCCAAGCTGTCCGGTGGTGTGGCCGTACTGTATGTGGGCGCCGCTACTGAAGTGGAAATGAAAGAGAAAAAAGACCGTGTGGATGACGCCCTGCATGCTACCCGTGCTGCTGTGGAAGAAGGCATCGTACCCGGTGGTGGTGTGGCCTATATCCGCGCTATTGATGCGCTGGCCGCTAAAGTAAAAGGACAGATTGAGGATGAGCAAACCGGTATGGCTATCGTACGCCGTGCGCTGGAAGAGCCTATCCGCATCCTGACTGCCAATGCCGGTATTGACGGCTCTATCGTGGTACAAAAAATCAAAGAAGGCAAGGCTGACTTTGGCTTCAACGCACGTACAGAGACATACGAAAACCTGTTTAAAGCAGGTGTCATTGACCCGACTAAAGTAAGCCGTGTAGCGCTGGAAAATGCAGCTTCCATCGCCGGTATGCTGCTGACCACAGAATGTGTGGTGGCTGACAAACCCAAAAAAGAAGAGCCTGCTCATTCGCATGGCGCTCCTGATATGGGTGGCATGGGCTACTAATGATAATAGGCTTCGGGGATTTTATCACCCGGAACTAACAGATAAATCCCGCTTCTTTACAGAAGCGGGATTTTTTTTAGCAGGTTGTTTTGTTGCAGCAGGATGCGTAAGGGCAAAAGTGCAAATGCAAATTTAAAAGCCGA
>DAOLFO010000466.1:0-1897 GCA_035326305.1 Chitinophagaceae bacterium | reverse complement strand
CGGGTGCCGGAAAGCGTGGTGGTGATCAGCGGTTGCCGCAGCACTTTATCCCGCACCTTATACTCATATTCATCTTTACTGTATTCTTTCTTTCTTGCCTCCCATTGCTCCAGCATTTTTTTGCTTTCCGGAGTAAGCTGCGCATTCAGCACTTCTGCCTGCTGCTGCAGGGCTTTTTCCAGGCTTTCATCCCCCCTGCTTTTCCCTGAGCGTATCATTTCCAGCACGCCCTGCACCTGGCAGAGCTTACTGGCTATGCCTGCCTGCTCTTCCGTATTTCTGTCATAGGAGCGGTTATTTTCGCTAATCTCGCTCAGGTAGCGCACCCGGCCGGGCGGTATCACGGCCTGGCTTACTTTAGCCGTTTCTGAAAACTGGAAATCACCAAAGCTCACCTGCCGTTTCTCCTGTAGTTTTTTAAGCAGCAATTCAAACAGGTGATTGACACCATCATCATTAAACTTGCTGGCCATGGTACCAATCACAGGCAGGTCTCCGTCCTTTGCGGTGAACAACTGGTGATTACGCTTATACTGTTTTTTTACATCGGCCATGGCATCCAGCGCCCCGGCTTTGTCAAATTTGTTGATACAGATAATATCTGCATAGTCCAGCATATTTATCTTTTCCAGTTGCGAAGCGGCCCCGTACTCCGGGGTCATCACATACATGCTGATATCACAATAGTCAAGGATAGCCGTATCGCTCTGGCCCACACCTGCAGATTCAAGGATAATAAAATCAAACCCTGCCATTTTGCAGATTTCGATTGCTTCCTGCACATGCTGGCTTAAGGCGGTATTATCATCACGGGTGGCCAGGCTGCGCATATATGCCCGCGGATGATTGACTGCATTCATCCGGATACGGTCACCCAGCAGGGCGCCGCCTGTTTTTTTCTTGGAAGGGTCAACAGATATTACGGCAATTGTTTTATCTGTAAAATTGTGCAGGAACCTTCTTACTATCTCATCTGTTACCGATGATTTTCCGGCGCCGCCGGTACCGGTAATGCCCAGCACCGGTGCATTATTCGCCGTTTTTATTTCAATTTTTTCTATTACATCCGAATATCCATTGCCGGCTTCTGCCCTACTGATGGCCCTGGCTATCCTGCGCACATCCTTTGCCTCATTGAGCGGGAGCTGGCCATTCCATTTTGGTTCAGCAGTTAACGCCTGCGGAGAGGCGCTTTGCTTTATCACATCTTCTATCATGCCTTCCAGGCCAAGCTGGCGCCCGTCATCGGGAGAGTAAATGCGTGTGATGCCATAGTCATGCAGCTCTTTTATTTCCTCCGGTAAAATGGTGCCGCCGCCGCCGCCGAATATTTTGATATGCCCGCAGCCGTTTTCTTCCAGCAGGTCTTTGATGTACTTAAAAAACTCTACGTGCCCGCCCTGGTAGCTGGTGATGGCTATCGCCTGCGCATCTTCCTCGATGGCTGTTTCCACTATTTCATGTGCCGACCGGTTATGCCCAAGGTGAATAATCTCCGCCCCTTTGGCCTGCATGATGCGGCGCATGATATTGATAGCGGCATCATGCCCGTCAAACAGGGATGCTGCGGTAACAATGCGTACTTTGGTCTCGGTTGTTTGCTTCATAAGCTCGTATGCCCTGTGGCTAACAGGCGTTCGCAAAGGTAAACAATTTAACTCCATCTCATATATGCCTTAGTCCTTATAGCTTATAGCTTTATATACCCGGCTCCGTCTTAATTTCCATTACATTTGCGCCATGCAGGAACTTATTACTAATATGGAAGCGCTGTATGAAAAGTGGGCTGGCGAAAAGCCGGTTGCCACAGATGTGCTGCCCCAGTCGGGCAGTGAGCGGCGCTATTTCCGGCTTGGCCGAAAAGAAAAAACAATCATCGGTACTTACGGCGCTAATG
>DAOLFO010000465.1:0-1906 GCA_035326305.1 Chitinophagaceae bacterium | reverse complement strand
ATTGATAAATGATTCATCGAACCCATACCAGAACATCTGGGTCATCAATCCTGCCAGTTGCCCGCTTGTTTCAAAGCCAGGAGGAAATTGTCCTTTTACATAATTTTTGGCAGAGGTGAGCGACGCCTCATCCACACCGTCATCGTGCAGCTTTTTTACTACTTCCAGCGCTTTGTCTATGGCCTGTTCGGTAGTAGGAGTGGCGGTAAAAGTAGAGATGGTAAAGGAGCCGCCGTTTTTCAAAGCGGAGAAACCGCTCCTGGCCCCGTAAGTGAGCCCGCTGTTTACCCGCAGCTCATCATTGAGCATGGAAGTAAACCGGCCGCCAAACAAAGTATTGATCACGTCTATGGCCACATAGTCGGGATTGCTGCGGCTGATGCCCGGCGCCCCGATGTAGAAGGTGGTTTCTTTTGCATCGTCCTTGTTGATCAGCAGCACCCGGCCGGCCACCGGCTTTTGTATCGGTTTGGCTGCAAGGCTGGCTGCGGGCTGGCTTCTTTTTTTCCAGGAAGAAAATATCTTTGTCACCAGCGCTTTCATTTCTTTGCTGTTAAAATCACCGGCAATGGCAATGGCAGAACCATTAGGGATATAATTATCCTGGTAAAACTTATGCACCTCTGCGGTGGTGATGCCGGATACGCTGCTGACTGTGCCGCTTACTATATTGCCGTATACATGATCGCCGTACAGGAATTTGTCAAAATAAGAGCTGATAACGGCGCGGGGGCTTTCCTTTGCCTGCTCCAGGCCGGTCAGCACTCTTCTTTTTTCTTTGGCAAATTCAGTGGTATCAAATACGGGCTGTGTCAGTATTTCCTGGATAATGCCCAGCACTTTTTCCCGGTCTTTGCTGGCAAAGCGGGCAGACAGCCCGGCAGACTCTTTTGATGCAAAGCTGTTGACGGTAGCCCCGCTGAAATCCAGTTCTTCATCCAGCTTTGCTTTCGTGTAGTTTTTAGTGCCGTGCTTCAGCGATACAGCGGTAAGCGAAGCAAGCCCGGCTTTATCTCCGTCATATATAGCGCCTGCCGGCAAAATAACCGACACGCTGATGGTAGGCACCTCATGCTGCTCCATCAGGTAAACGGTAAGGCCGTTCGGCAGCCTGAACTTTTGATAAGCGGGCAATTTATAATCCTGTGCGCTGCCATTTATTGCTACCAGCAATACGACAGCTAATATGCATGATTGTATTTTTTTCATACTGTTAATCCTCCACTTGTGATTTTAATATCCCTACTGTTCTTTTGCTTTTTTGAAAGCAGGCGGCTGCTACGCGGCGTATATCTGCTGCGGTCACTTTATTATAGGCAGCCGGTGCGTCAAACATTTTGCGGTAGTCGCCAAAAAATAATTCATAGGTGCCGATGTTGTTTGACTTGCCGTTGATGGTCTCCACCTGGCCGTAAAACTGCATGAGCCGCTGGTTCTTTACTTTATCCAGCTCTTTATCTGCCACTCCGTCTTTTTTTATTTTTTCCAGCTCTTCATAAATGGCTTTTTCCAGCAACTCTTCCGTGGTGCCGCGGCTGGTAACTGCATTAATCATAAACAGTGTTGGGTCAAAACTCTCACCATAGTTGCTGAATATGGCAGTGGCCAGTTGCTTATCATCTACCAGTGATTTATACAGGCGGGACGATTTGCCCCGGCTCAGGATATCGCTCAGCAGCACCAGTGCATAGTAATCTTCATGCCGGGCTTCCGGCGCCTTGTAGGCAATGGACAGGTACGGCGTAGTCACATCACGCTGCACGGTTATTCTTCTTTCCCCCGTTTGCTCCGGCTCTTTGATATGTACCGGCGGGGGCGGGGCCTGTGCGGGGATGGGGGGCAGGGATTTTTTAGCCAGCGCTTTTATATCTGCCAGTTTAACATTGCCGGATATGACCACCACACA
>DAOLFO010000117.1:0-9263 GCA_035326305.1 Chitinophagaceae bacterium | reverse complement strand
GCGTGCCCGCCTGTGGGAAAAAGCCAGCCTGCCGCCACATGTGCTGGTGATGACGGCCACCCCCATACCCCGTACCCTGGCGATGACGGCATACGGCGACCTGGATTACAGCGTCATTGATGAATTGCCCCCGGGCAGGCAGCCCGTTACCACTGTTCATCGTTATGAAACACAAAGAAGCCGGGTAATGTCATTTCTGCGGGCTGAGATTGATAAAGGGCGGCAGGTATATATCATTTTTCCATTGATAGAAGAAAGTGACAAGCTGGATTATGAAAACCTGATGAGGGGGTATGAAGTGGTAAAGGGATATTTTCCGGAACCCCGCTACTGGATAAGCATGGTGCATGGCAGGCAGCCCACCGGCCAGAAAGAACAAAATATGAAAAGGTTTGTTGAAGGTGATACGCAGATCATGGTTTCCACTACGGTGATAGAAGTGGGCGTAAACGTGCCGAATGCTTCGGTGATGGTCATTGAAAATGCGGAAAAGTTTGGCCTGGCGCAACTGCATCAGTTGAGAGGTAGAGTAGGCCGCGGTGCAGAAAAAAGCTATTGCATCCTTCTTTCTTCGCAAAAACTGGGTAATGATGCGCGGGAAAGATTAAAAATAATGATCGCTACCAATGATGGGTTTCAGATAGCAGAAAAGGATTTGGAGCTGAGAGGGCCTGGTGAAATAGCAGGCACCAGGCAGAGCGGGGCGCTGGCATTCCGGTTGGCGGATATTATACAGGACAGGCCCCTGGTGGAACTGGCAAAAAAATGGGCAGCCGCTGTCACAGATGCTGATCCTGAGCTGAGTTCGGCTGAAAATTTGCAATTGAAAAACTATCTGCGGCAGGAAAAAAGTAAAATTACCTGGAGCCGTATTTCTTAACATAAGTTTTCCTGTGCCATACAGGATAATTTAGTTATTTTAAAAGACGAATGACTACCCTGAAACTATTTATACGCTGCCTGTTTCTGTTGCTGCCGCTCCATACACTTTATGGGCAGGGAACTGAGAATATTGAATTTATTGAAAACAAAGGGCAGTGGGACAGCCGGGTACGGTACAAGGGTGATGTAAGCAACGGTGCGGTCTTTATCCGGCAAACCGGCTTTACTGTTTTGCAGCATCATGCAAAAGATTTTGCAGCGCTCACTGACCGGATGCATGGTCACGATCATACGCCCCCGGTATATGGGGATAATAGTCCGCTCATCCTTCGTTCTCACTCTTACAATGTGGATTTTGTCGGGGCTTCCCCTAATGCTGCCCTGCAGGCAGAAAAGCCGGCGGAAGGGGTTATTAATTATTACCTCGGCGATGACCCGGCCGGGTGGGCCAGTGCCTGCCGGGTATTCCAGGCCGTTACTATCAGGCAAATATACCCGGGTATTGATGTGCGGATGTATACTTCCGGCGGCGTGATGAAGTATGATATCGTGGTGCAGCCGGGGGCGGATATCAGCCGGATTGCGTTAAAATATGAAGGGGCGGATAAGCTGCAAGTCAGGAATAAAGAGCTGGTGGTATCCACCTCTGTTGGCGAATTGCGGGAAGGCGCTCCATACACTTATCAGCCCGGCATTAATGGCAGAAAAGAGCTCGTGAGCCGCTACGTGGTGCAGGGGGATATTGTACGGTTTGATATACGGGGCTACGATCCGGCTAATGTATTGATTATAGATCCGGCGCTGGTGTTTTGTTCCTTATCAAGGAGCACCGCACAAAACTGGGGCTACACAGCCACCTATGGCCCGGATGGCACTTTTTATGGAGGAGGGATTGTATTCGGCACCGGGTTTCCCGTTTCGCCGGGCGCTTTTCAATCCACGTTTCAGGGCCCTGCTGGCGGGAGTGGTGGTTACGATGTAGGGATTATTAAGCTTTCTGTAAATGGGGGCTCCCGGATCTTTGCCACTTATATCGGTGGTTCTGGTAGTGAGCAGCCGCATAGCCTTGTGGTGGACGAAGCGGGGAATATGGTAATGGCCGGCCGCACCAGCTCTACAAACTACCCGCGTTTTGGCGGTGGTAACTTTAACTCTTCTTCTGGTACTGATTATGATATAGCCGTAACCCGCCTGGCCACAAACGGCAATATGCTGGCTTCACTGCGGATTGGCGGTACAGGGGATGATGGTGTGAATATCACCGGCAATAAAGGCCACCGTGGTTCGCTCCTTCAAAATTATGGTGATGATGGCCGTAGTGAGGTGATCCTGGATGGCGGAGGAAACGTTTATATCGCTTCCAGCACCCGGTCAAACAATTTTCCGGTTACCGGAAATGTATTTCAGCCGCTTTTTGGCGGCGGCGGTCAGGACGGGGCTTTATTAAAGTTTAATCCTGATCTGTCTGCGCTGCACTTTGCCAGCTACCTGGGTGGCAGCGGGCCGGATGCAGCTTATGTACTGGCACTTGGGCCTGCTGGCGACATTTATGTGGCAGGGGGTACACAGCGGGGCAGTTCTCCCACTGACTTTCCGGGCAACCATGCCGGCACTATTTCTGCTTCGCATAATAATAGTGGCTCGGGGAATACTGACGTTGATGGGTTTGTAGCACAAATAAGTAATGATGGCTCCGCTATTATCCGCTCAACATACATCGGTACTTCAGGTGTTGACCAGGTATACGGCATCCAGTTTGACAGAAGGGGGTTCCCCTATATCATGGGGCAAACTACCGGCAATATGCCTGCCATCAATGCAGCATTTGTCAACCCCAACTCCCGTCATTTTATAGCAAAACTTCAGCCGGATCTGTCGGCCTATGTATACCGCACTACTTTTGGCCAGTCCGGGGCAAACCTGCCTAACATCTCCCCGGTGGCTTTTCTTGTTGACCGCTGTGAAAATGTATATGTTTCAGGATGGGGCGGGGATATGAGCGGTTTTCCTAACCCGGGTACGGTGGGTATGCCGGTTACGGCTAATGCAATACCTTCAGTTCCTGATGGGAAGGATTTTTACTTTTTCGTTCTGCAGCGTAATGCAATAGGCCAGTTATACGGCGGATATTTTGGCCAGAACGGTGGCTTCACCGATCATGTGGACGGTGGTACCAGCCGGTTTGATCCTAATGGAATTATTTACCAGGCCATGTGCGCCAATTGCGATGGTGGCGGTTCCGGCATACGTCCGCCTACAACAGCGGGGGTGTGGGCACCCAATAACGTCAGCGAAAGCTGCAACCTCGGCATGGTGAAAATCAGGTTCGATTTGGCTGGCGTAGGCTCGCAGGTACAATCTTCTATTGGTGGTGTGCCCAGGGACACGGCCGGGTGTATGCCGCTGGAAGTGGTCTTCTCTGACCAGGTGAGGAACGCCCAGCAGTATATCTGGAATTTTGGCGATGATGGCAACGGCCCCGTAGACCCTGCCGACCCGGCAAACAGCGGCCTTAATGAAGGTCCGTTCCCTGCTGCCACAGGCTATACAAGATCACATACGTTTAATAATGTGGGTACTTACCGGGTAATGCTGATTGCCATTGATCCTGCCAGTTGCAATGAGATGGATACTTCTTTTATCCATATCCGTGTAGGCGATCTCCGGGCCAACCTGCAGGCCAACCTGGTAAAACTGGAGCCCTGTACTGCATTTAATTACCGGTTTGATAATTTATCCACCACCGATCCTTCACGGCCGTTTACAAACACTTCCTTTACCTGGGATTTTGGCGATGGATCGCCACGGGTAACTGCAGGAATGAATTCGGTTAACCATACATATGCAAATCCTGGTACCTACAATGTGAGGCTGGTGCTGAATGATACTGCCTATTGCAATGACCCGGACTCGCTGCAGATAGAATTGCGTGTGGCTGCTAATGTAGTCGCTTCATTCCAGACACCACCGGCAGGATGTGCACCTTATGAGGCTGTGTTTAATAATACCTCTGTGGGCGGTGCTTCCTTTGAGTGGGATTTTGGTGATGGCAACACTTCTACAGCATCCAGCCCTGTGCATACTTACACAGTGCCCGGCACTTACCGCATACGGCTGGTAGCCAACGATCCCAATACCTGCAACCTGACAGATACCGCTTACTTCCAGGTAATAGTGGCGGATAAGCCAACAGCCGCCTTTACCTATACACCTGTGGTGCCGGTGGAAAATACGGAGAATGTATTTACCAATCAGTCATCTCCCGATGCTGTGCGCTTTAAATGGTTCTTTGGCGATGGGGATTCGGTAGTTACCACTTCCAGGGCCGATGTGCGGCACCAGTATAACTCAACGGGCACATTTGAAGCCTGCCTGGTTGCCTACAATGCGCAGGATTGCCCCGATACAGTCTGCCAGATGGTATCCACCATTGTGATACCGGCGCTGGATGTGCCTAATGCCTTTACCCCAAACAGCAATGATATTAACAGTGTGGTAAGGGTACGCGGATTTGGCATAGCCAAAATGCGGTTCATCATCTGGAACCGATGGGGACAAAAAGTATTTGAAACAAGCACCCGCTCCGAAGGCTGGGACGGAAAAGTGAAAGGTGTGGTGCAGCCAATGGATGTATATGCGTACACCCTCGATGTAGAATTTTTTGATGGTACAAAAGCAACGAAAAAAGGAGATATAACGCTCATACGTTAGAGAGGGCGTTTATTTTAATATAAAACACATAAACACAACCGGCATGGTGAAAAGGATGGGACTCAGGAAGCTGCTGATGACGGGCTGCATACTGGCAGGCAGTGCGGTAAGCGCTGTTGCGCAGGATTTGCATTTTTCACAGTTTATGAACTCACCCCTGCTCACCAATCCTGCTAACACGGGCTTTATCCCTGACGGGGACTACCGCCTTGGTGCTAATTACCGCAACCAGTGGTCCGCCATCATGGCAATACCCTATAAGACGATGAGTGTGTATGGCGATGTGCAAATATTGCAAAATGAAAATAATGACGGATGGATGGGTGTGGGCGGAGTGATACTGCGTGATGTGGCGGGCAGCGGCAACCTTACTTCCACCCGGGTGTACGGCTCCGTGGCCTATCACCAGATGCTCAACCTCGGCAGCCTGCTGAGCCTGGGCTTCAATGTGGGCTGGGCCAATAAGCAGATCAATGTCACCAATCTTAAATTCCCGGATCAGTTTGACGGCCATTTTTTTGATAATCACTTACCTACCAGTGTGACGCTGGCCAGAAATAATATCAGCTATCTCGATATACAGGCAGGGATGAATTATGCTTATTTCCCGGATGAAAATACCTACCTGAACCTGGGCTTTTCCACACATCATATCAACCGGCCCCGTGAATCTTTTTTTGATCCGCAACCCGGTATAGATAATAAGATACCGCTGCGCCATACGGCATTTGTCAACGGCAGCTTTAAAATAAATGATCAGTGGATCATCAATCCCAATTCTTATGTATCGCTGCAGGCAAAATCATACGAATGGTTATTAGGCGCCAATGCCCAATACAACCTTTCGGGTGATGGAGAAAATGTGCTTATCGGCGGGCTTTACTACCGCAGCAGCGATGCTGTGATACCGATGATAGGGCTGGGCTATAAGGATTATACCTTCACTTTTACGTATGATGCCACTATATCCACCCTGCAGAATTATAATAATACACGGGGCGCTTTTGAATTTTCCCTTGTAAAGCACGGCGTATTTGATACTTATAAAGGCAACCGCAGGCAATCCATGTGCCCTTCCTTTAAAAATTATTAAGCTTGTTTTTTCAGCTCCTGCATCTGGTTTTTCCCGATTTTTGCAAACCAGTAAACTGCATGTATGACAGAAACAGCCACAACAACCAGCGCCGCTATCAACCATATTGAGACCTTTCGCAACATATGCGGGGAGGAATATGTGCTGGCAGATAAGGACACTTTAGAGCAGTATGCTCATGATGAAACAGAACGGCTGAGCTTTCCGCCGGATATTGTTCTCAAGCCACGAACTACGGAAGAAGTGAGCGCTATTATGCGCTTATGCCATGAGCATCACATACCAGTTACCCCGCGGGGAGCCGGCACCGGCCTGAGCGGAGGGGCGCTCCCTCACCTGGGAGGCGTGCTGCTTTCTACGGAACGGATGAATAGCATTGTGGAAATTGATGAACGTAACCTGCAGGTAACAACAGAGCCCGGTGTCATCACCGAAGTGCTGCAAAATGCTGTGAAGGAAAAAGGATTATTTTACCCGCCGGATCCCAGCAGCCGGGGCTCCTGCTTCATAGGAGGAAATATTGCTGAAAACAGCGGCGGCCCTAAAGCTGTCAAGTATGGTGTGGTAAAAGACTATGTGCTCAACCTGCAGGTGGTATTGCCCACCGGCGATGTGATATGGACAGGCTCTAATGTGCTTAAAAACTCTACAGGCTACAACCTCACGCAGTTGATGGTGGGCAGTGAAGGTACATTGGGTATTGTAACCCGCATTGTGCTGCGCCTGATACCAATGCCAAAATATGATTTGCTGATGCTGGTGCCATTTGCCTCGCTGGAAAAAGCAAGCGAAGCGGTCAGCGCTATTTTCCGCGCAGGCTTTACGCCCAGTGCGCTGGAGCTGGTGGAGATTGATGCGCTGAAGATCGTGAGCCGGATGGTGGATAGCTATGTGGTGCCGGTAAATGATGATATAGCAGCGCATCTTATCATTGAAGTGGACGGCAATAATATGGATGTGCTGATGGGTGAAATGGAGCAGATAGCGGAGCTGATGACACAGTACGGAGGCGGTGAAGTGTTTTTTGCAGACGATGCACAGCAAAAAGCAGAGCTGTGGAAGCTGAGGAGGCGTACTGCGGAAGCGGTAAAAATGGTGGGCTATACCATAGAGGAAGATGCCGTGGTGCCCCGCGCAGAGCTGCCGGCATTGGTAAAAGGGGTAAAAGAACTGGGTGCCAAGTATGGCTTTCATGCCGTATGCTATGGCCATGCCGGGGATGGTAACCTGCATATCCGTATAAAAAAAGAGGGAACGCCAAATAGCTACGGCGATCCAGTAATGACAGAAAATTTGCGGGCACTGTTTGAGCTGGTAAAAAGCCTGGGCGGAACTATCAGCGGTGAGCATGGTGTGGGGCTGATACAAAAGCCGTATATGGATATTGCTTTTAATGAGGTGCAACTGCAACTGATGCGGGGCATCAAAAAAACATTTGACCCGCATAATATTTTAAACGCAGGAAAGATCTTTGATCTATGACAAATAACCCTGCACCGGCCGGTTCGCCGGCGGCGCTGGCCAGGGCGGCGCTGGTGCTGTATATTGCTATATCACTGGGAGCCCTGGTGTTTATGCTGATATCGCTGGTGATTAACCAGGCGCAAGGGCCTCTGTTTCCGGCGCTGGCAAAAAACAGCGTTGCCCTAAAGGCTGTACTGGCTGCTATATGCCTGCTGTGCCTGCTGGCTGCCAGGAGGCAGTTTGCCCGCCGGCTGATGCTCGCTAAAGATCCCTTAAATAAGCTGGCCGCTAAACTAAATGGCTATATCCGTGCGTTACTGCTGTACCTGGTGCTTTGTGAAGTACCGGTGCTGGCAGCAGTCATCGTGTTCCTGCTTACCGGCGATTTTTCTTTTCTTGTTTTTGGCGCCGTCATACTCGGTTTTATGCTGGCCATATTGCCGGTCAAAAAAAGGATTATTCAGCAGTTGGAGCTTGGCTGGCAGGAACAGGAGCAACTGGAAAAAAAAGACAATTAAGCATTCAGGTAAAACAGACAACTATGAAAAAAACATCATTACTTTTTTTGGCGCTCGCAGTTTTTACAGCAGGGTATGCGCAGGATGATGGGGAGAAGGGATTTAAGAAAGAAAACCTTTTTACAGGCGGCAGCATTACCGTTTCTTTTTTTAACGGGCAAACCCTGCTGGGTGCCAACCCGATATTTGGATACAAATTGACCGACTGGGCTGATGCAGGCCTTGCATTTAATTTTGTATACAATGGCTCAAAAGATTACCTGGAGTTTGATGATAAGATCAGGCAGACGGTATACGGCCCCGGTGTATTTGCAAGGCTGTACCCGGTACGGTTCCTGTTTGTGCAGGGGCAGTTTGAGCACAACTTCAGCACACTGAAATATATCCCTGCTCCCGGCGGTAGCTATGCTTCATCAAAAACCACGACAGGCGCCAATTCTTTATTGCTTGGCGGCGGCATAGCGCAAGGCAGGGAACGGGGCTCCACCACTTTCTTTTACCTGTCACTTTTGTTTGATGTGCTGAAAGATATCAATTCGCCTTATGTAAATGTATCGTACAACCCAAACAATCCTTCGCAGCAGCGGGTGGATATGGCGCCCATTATCCGTGCCGGTGTAAATGTCGGTCTTTTCCAGGGGCGCTACCGCAGATAGTTTTCTGTTAAAGCTGTGCATGGGTTTTATCCAGGAACGGCTCTATCTCTTCAGGTGTACGCAGCATTTGAATGCGGTCAGCCACTTCTTCATACAGGAAGCCTTCCTGCCGCATGTGATGTATATGTGCCACCAGGTGATCATAGTATCCGGCGGAGTTAAGGATAAACAATTGCTTGTCGTGGATAGATAACTGGTTCCAGGTGAGCATTTCAAAAAATTCATCCATGGTGCCAAAGCCGCCGGGTAAAATAACTGCGGCATCGCACAACTCATACATTTGTTTCTTGCGGGTGTGCATATCCGGTACTACAATCAGTTGGGAAATGCCCCGGTGCTGCCGCTCCCAGTCTACCAGCACCTGCGGTATCACACCAATCACTTTCCCGTTGCCCAGCATTACTTCATCGGCTATGCAGCCCATCAGTCCCACGCTGCCGCCGCCATATACCAGACTGATATGATACCTGGCCATCAGCCTGCCCAGTGCAGCCGTATGCTCTTTATACAATGGATTATTTCCAAAACGTGACCCGCAAAAAACCGCAAGTGATTGTACCGGCATTATCATAAAATTTGCAGCAAAGGAATACAAATTTGTTTACCTTCAAAAATTCTTAACAGCGCACTAAAAGATTAAATAAAAATAGCATTATGTCTGCAGGGCTTTTGTTTTCAATTGTTATCGGGTATTTTGTTTTATTGCTTGGGGTAGCCTGGTATACTTCCCGGAATTCTAACAACGACACATTTTTTATCGGTAATAAAAACAGCAACTGGATGCTGGTGGCCTTTGGTATGATAGGCACTTCGCTGTCCGGTGTTACGTTCGTCAGTGTGCCGGGTGGTGTGGGAGATGTGGCGGGGGGCCGCTTCAAGGGGTTTGCCCATATGCAGGGGGGCTTTGGTTATCTCATAGGCTGTGGGGGGATTGCTTTT
>DAOLFO010000464.1:0-1912 GCA_035326305.1 Chitinophagaceae bacterium | reverse complement strand
CGTTTTACACTCGTTTTTCAACTTCTTTTATTTTGCAGAGCAAAACAAAGATCCCTGCTAAATTTGTAGCAGGGATCTTGTCAAAAGGTTTTTCGGTTGCCAGAGGTTTCAGCTTACTGGTTTTTCTTCGGATTTATTTGGATAAAACGGGGCTCGGGTTAAAAACTGCGTTTTTCTAAAAGGGTGCGTTTCAAAAGTAGGCTTAGTTTTAAATTCAGTCCAGCGCAGAAATGGCTGATTATAGCAGCGCTGCATTTACTGCTAACATCGGTTATTTACGTAGGAAGATCCGGCGGTCAGTCATGATTTCGTAATTTACCGGCATAAATACATTGGCTATGTCATTGAAAAACAAAACAGCATTTATCACCGGCGCCAGCCGCGGCATTGGCAAAGCTATTGCCCTGCGCCTGGCAGCGGAAGGAGCAAACATTATAGTAGCAGCAAAATCGGTAGAGGAAAACAGCAAGCTGGGCGGTACTATTTTCAGCGCAGCGGAAGAAATTGAAAACGCCGGGGGCAGGGCATTGCCCGTGCAGTGCGATATCCGCTTTGAAGAGCAGGTACAGCAGGTGGTTAAAAAAGGCGTGGACGCTTTTGGCGGTATTGACATAGTAATTAATAATGCATCAGCCATTTCACTTACTCCCACCGAACAAACGATGCCCAACCGCTTTGACCTGATGTATGATATCAATGTCAGGGGAACATTTTTTGTAACACAGGCCTGCATCCCTTATTTAAAGCAATCAGGGCATGCCCATATCCTTACGCTATCTCCCCCGGTAAATATAAAACCGAAATGGCTCGCCGGGCATATTGCCTATACCATGAGCAAATACAATATGAGCCTGATGGCTATGGGCTGGGCCGCAGAATTTAGCAAAGTGCCCATTGCTTCCAATGCGCTCTGGCCACGCACCACTATTGATACGGCGGCCGTGCGCAACCTCCTTGGCGGGGAGCAACTGGCAAAAATGAGCCGCACACCGCAGATAGTGGCTGATGCCGCTTTTGCCATACTGAGCAAAGCGCCGGCCTCCTGCACCGGGCATACTTTTATTGATGAAGAAGTGCTGGCGGCCGAAGGCATTACTGACCTGGAAAAATATGCTGTAGTGCCGGGAGCTGATTTATATACTGACCTGTTTGTAGATTGAGCGGCCTGTACCACTTACTTTGAGGCTGCACGCATTTTCTGCAGCACCTCCCTTAGCACAACAGCGTTGTTGCTTTCCGTATTACGGGCGCCATATACAAGGGTTAGCCCTTTTGATGCAGCTATTTTTTTCAGGCGCTCCAGGTTTTCCTGCTGTGATTCCAGCTCTTTCTTATAGCGCTTGCTAAACTCTTCAAAGCGTTCATCCCGGTGGTCAAACCATTTTCGCAAATCGCCTGAAGGAGCCAGCGATTTATCCCATTCGTCCAGGTGCAGCGCTTCTTTTTTAATGCCGCGGGGCCACAGGCGGTCAATGAGCACCCGGTACCCATCTTCCCGCGAAGGCGGTTCATACGCCCGTTTAATTTGAATAACAGGTTTTGCCGCTTTTGCCATAGTATAAAGTTAATGTGTTGAGCTGTTATGCAGAAGTAAAACTATATTCTAAAATCAGCCATCACCTGCGTCGGCATGACAAGCGGCTGAAAGCACACTACGGCCAACAACCAACGATCATCGACCAACGATTAACACAACCAGTACCCCACTCGTACATCCTAAATCGAAATTCGTAAATCGTCGCCGTACAGCTCATCGTTTATAATGCCATAAATAAAAAGAGGGGAAGCTTCAGCAGCTTCCCCTCTTTTAGATATTATAGTCCGGTGCAGGTTATCATCCTTTATTTGGCTCCAGCAGCTTGAAGAACTGGTCAAGCTGCGGAAGGATAACAATGCGGGTGCGGCGGTTAAT
>DAOLFO010000116.1:0-9306 GCA_035326305.1 Chitinophagaceae bacterium | reverse complement strand
TTGAACCTGATACGATGAGTGTTTTGCTGCATGAAGTGATACTGGTAGATGAGCAGGACAACCCGGTAGGCACCATGGAAAAGATGGAAGCGCACAGGCTGGGGCGGTTGCACCGGGCATTTAGTGTTTTTGTATTTGATGCAAAAGGCCGGCTGCTGCTGCAGCAAAGGGCCATGAGCAAATATCATAGTGCGGGATTATGGACAAATACCTGCTGCAGCCATCCGGCTCCCGGCGAAACGACAGGAGCAGCAGCAGGCAGGAGGCTGCAGGAAGAGATGGGATTTAATACACCGCTTCAGAAGGTATTTGATTTTGTGTACAGGGCTGCCTTCAGCAATGGATTGACAGAGCATGAGTTTGACCATGTGCTGACCGGGCAGTATGAGGGGAAGATACAGCCTGACCCGGATGAAGTAATGGCTTACCGCTATGAACCGGTGCCTGTAATAGAAAAAGAGTTGTTGCAAAACCCGGAACATTTTTCCGCCTGGTTTGCGGCAGCTTTTCCACGCATTAAGGAATGGTGGGAGCAATATTACCATTAAAGGAATAAGCAGTAATGGAAATAGTCAGGTATATCGCTGTGCTGGTGGCAGCATTTGTTGCTATGGAAGGTGTGACATGGCTTACGCATAAATATGTCATGCATGGCTTCCTGTGGTACCTGCACAAGGATCATCACCAGGTGCAGCCGGGATTTTTTGAGAAAAACGATACCTTCTTTGTGATCTTTGCCATACCCAGCATGCTGCTGATCTGGTTTGGCACCATGGATAATATCTGGTGGTCGCAGGCTATTGGCTTTGGTATTATGGCGTATGGGTTTGCTTATTTCCTGGTGCATGATGTTATCATTCACCAGCGCTTTAAATGGTTTACCCGCAGCAATAATGTATATATCCGCTCCATACGCTGGGCACATAAAATGCACCATAAGCACCTGCATAAGCAGGAAGGCGAAAGCTTTGGTATGCTGTACGTGGCACGCAAATACCGGGAGAAAGTACAGCGTGATAAAAAACTGGTAGCCGGAGCCGGTAAAGCGGGTTATGCACCTGAAAAGGATTAATTCATTTCTTTCGTTGACGCTTCATTCTTCATATGACTATATTATCACCGGGGCCGGGTGTGCCGGGCTCAGCCTGGTGGCGCATCTTATTCACACCGGGCAGGCAGCTGGAAAAAAAATTCTGGTAATAGATGAGCAGGATAAAAATGAGCAGGACCGTACCTGGTGCTTTTGGGAAACGGAGCCGGGGCTGTTTGAGGATATCGTGTACCGGCAATGGGACGAGCTATGGTTTCATGGGCAGGAATATTCACGGCTGCTCACCATAGATCCTTACCGGTACAAGATGATACGCGGCATTGATTTTTATGATTATTGCCGTCAGCTTATTCTTCAATGCCCGGACATAGAATGGATAAAAGCCCGGGTGGACCGGGTACAAAATGCAGGAGGCAGGGCAGAGGTTATCCTGGCAGCAAAAAAGGTACAGGCAGATTATGTGTTTAACAGTATACTTTTTTCTAAGCCTGAATTAAATAACAGGGAACTGCTGCTGTACCAGCATTTCAAAGGCTGGACGGTAAAAATGGATAAACCGGTATTCGAAGCCGGGCAGGCTACCCTGATGGATTTCCGCACTGGCCAGCAGCATGGCACTGCGTTTGTGTATGTAATGCCTTTGTCAGCTACAGAAGCATTGGTGGAGTACACCTTATTTACCCCGCAACTGCTGCAGCAGGAAGCGTATGACCAGGCTATTAAAGAATACCTGCATACGCATTATCCCGGTGTGCCTTACCAGGTGGGTGGCAGTGAATATGGCATCATACCTATGACGAATTACCGCTTTCCGCCGGCAGATGGCCGCCTGGTACATATCGGTACGGCGGGTGGAGATACCAAAGCTTCCAGTGGTTATACTTTTCAGTTTATTCAAAAAAGATGTGCGGCTATAGCAAAAGCGCTAAAAGAGAATAACTACCATTTGCTGGAGGCAGGGAGCCAGCAAAGGAAATTTCGTTTTTATGATAGTGTATTATTAAATGTACTGTATAAAAAACGAATGCCGGGTGCAACAGTTTTCTCACGATTGTTCCGCAAAAATGATCCGGCCCGGATTTTACGGTTTTTGGATAACAGCAGCTCACTGGCAGATGATATCCGTGTGATCCGTTCTTTGCCGGCCCTGCCATTTTTGAAAGCTGCCGTTCAGCAGTGGCGCTGAGCAGGTTACTGATCCGGATCCAACTGCATAAATTCCCGTTTTACAGCTTTCAGCATGCTGAATAACTGGGCTACCTGTATCAGCAGCATCACCACCAGCGCCAGCAGCACATACCAGGGCAGGCGTATTTTGTCTGCATTGATGATATTCTGAAATTTTTCCAGGTGCCAGCCGGCCAGTGCCGCTCCGAATGCCATGCCTACCAGCAGGAAAGAAAGAAGGGAATAGATGACTTTCATAAACATGATGCGCATGGTGGAATAACCTACTTTAAAGTTTTCGAGGATAGCAGCCGGTATGATCAGCACGAGGGTGATCCAGCTCCAGTTGTTGCGAAACCAGCTATCGCTCAGCGCCAGGTTGAGTGCCAGTATCAGTACAATAGATAACAGACCCCAGGGAAACAGTAAAAAGGTGGAAGGCTTAACGGAAGGAGTGGGCATAGTGGTTTTTTTGAAGCAGGAAGATAAAAAATAATTGCCTACAAATTTCAGGGGGTAGTGCGGGTAATTGAGGGAAATGGGGCTGTATGTGGCTTCTATTTTGTTGCTGGCTATGTTTTTTTCATCTATTTTTGCGCTCCTGCTTTTACGGGTGTAGGGAGTGGATGAGCGGGTAACCGGCTGGTTATCATTAGTAAATTTAGGGCGCCCGGTCTGTTTTATATATTAGCAGTGAATGGCCTCGTAGTACAATGGATAGTATAAGAGTTTCCGAAGCTCCAGATACAGGTTCGATTCCTGTCGAGGCTACAAATTCCCTTCCCCGCTTACCAATCTTTTTGTCACTGGCAGTGGTGTCTTATCTGCAATCCGGTGATAATTTTCATAAAAACTTTATCTAAATTGTTGTACTTCCAATCCATTTGGAAACCAGGTTGCTCCTGTGTTTCTTATTAGGCTTGTCATTAATTCAGGTATTTTGCACTGATGAATATTCCGGCAACACATTTTCTCAGGATGGGGCTTGTCACATTCATGCTCCTGGCATTATTAAGCACAGGTCAGGCACAGGATATATTCCGCTTGTTTTCCCAATGGAGCAGTGCTAACCCTGTTGAAAAGCTGTACCTGCACACAGACAGGTCATCCTACCATGCCGGGCAAACCATCTGGCTGAAAGGATATTTCTTAAATGACCTCAGCCCCGATAGCAAGAGCACTTCCGTATACGTGGAGCTGCTGGATGGCCAGTCAAATATCCGGCTGCGCCATGTGTTTCCTGCTTATATGGGTATCTGCCTGGGGCAGGTAGCGCTTCCTGGAGATATTAGTTCCGGTACCTACCAGTTGAGAGCCTATTCTGCCGCCATGCTCAATCAGCCCGGATTTTATTTTACCAAAAATATTTTCATATACGGCAGGCAAAATGCAGAAGCAACCGCGGCAAGCAGCCACAAGGTAAATGACGCTTCCACCAGCATCCGTTTTTTTCCTGAAGGCGGCAACTTGGTGGCAAACCTTGTAAATAATATTGCTTTTAAAGCTACAGACCAAAACGGGCTTCCCAAAAAGGTATCCTGCATACTGAAAAATGATAAGGGTGAAACGCTGGATACTTTTTCATCAGTACATGACGGTATGGGCCGGTTTTCGATGATGCCCCTTCCCGGCCAGTCTTATTATGTAGTGCAGCAAGGGGATGAGCAGTTGCGCTATCCTTTACCGGAAGCAAAAACGAAAGGGATAACCTTAGTTGCCGGCAGCAGCAATAAAGGATATACTTTTAAAATTGAGCAGGCAGCGGGAACACCACCCGAACTGCGGGCCGCTTCCATAGTTGGGCAAATGCACCATCATATTGTTTTCAGGCAACCGTTAAATGCGGGCAATGATTTGCTGGCCGGCATTATACCCGCTGCCAATTTACCATCAGGTATCTTACAGCTTACTGTTTTTAATAAAGATGATATGCCCTTAGCCGAGCGGTTATTGTTTTTAGATAACAAAGAGTATAAAATTGACGGTTATATTTCGCCGGATTCAGTTAGCGCTGAGCCATACCAGCGGAACCGTATTACTATAAACCTGCCGGACACCATCATCGGCCATTTCAGCATTTCCGTAACGGACGCCGATTTTGAGCCACACGGCCGCCGCCCGTCGAATATATTCTCCTGGTTCCTGCTGCAAAGTGATATTAAAGGCTATGTTCACAATCCCGCTTTTTATTTTCAAGCGGATGCTGATTCCGTGAAAGATGCGTTAGACCTTGTAATGATGACAAACGGGTGGAGACGGTTTAACTGGATAGATGTCGCAGCAAATAAGCTAACCCCTGCCCGGTTTGCTGACGATGGCTATATCACCCTGAAGGGAACTATATTAAATGAGGCAAACCGGCGGCCTGTGGCCAATACCGATTTGTTCTTTATGATGAAGCCGGTAACGGATACATCTGCCGGAAACGGCCTGCCACGGCTCGTTCATACTGATGAGCAGGGCCACTTCCGTATTGACTCCCTGATTTTTTATGATAAAATGCGATTGGCTTTTTCTGATATACGGGGCACTAAGAGCCGTTTTTTGCAGGTAAAAATGAATGCCGATTCGCTGCATAAGCCATTCTACATAGAACCGGCCCCGGTTGTTTCAGAAAATGGTATGCAGCAGGCAACAGGCCGGCTGATGCAGGATGCCTACAGCCGCTATATGGAAGGGCGGGGCAGGATGCTGCAAAATGTAACCGTAACAGCACGGACTAAAACAGAAAAGGAAAAGCTGGATGAAGCATACACCAGTGGCTATTTCAGAGGGGGAGTAGGGGCAAAAACACTTGATATCAGGGAAGAAATCGGCACAGATAATATATTTGATTTTATCAGAACCAGGATTCCGGGCATAAGCGTTTACCGGGAAGATGAGGCAGCAGATGCTCCTGCGGATGCTTCGTCTGGCTATGTGGTGAAGCACAGGCAGCTCAACTCTGATTATTTTCCCACACCGCCGCTGCAATTGTTCCTGGATGAAATGCCCACCAGTTCCGTGTTTATTGAAACGATTCCATTAAGCCAGATAGCTTATGTGAAAGTGTTTCCCACTTTTACCGGGTCTGCAGGTGGCAACGGCGCATTAGCGGTGTATACTAAAAAAGGGAAAGATGCCATTTCTGAAACGGTTTCATTTGTTTCTGCCGTTGATTATAACGGGTATACGGTGGTAAAAGAATTTTATTCGCCTGACTATGCTGCAGAAAAGCCCGCCAACAGCCAGCCGGACAGCCGCCTTACATTACTGTGGCAGCCGGACATCTACCTGGCAAGTGTAAATCCCCGGCTGCCTGTTACCTTTTACAACAATGGCCGGACCAAACGTTTTAAAATAGTGATAGAAGGCATTACCAGTGATGGTCAAATGCTGATGCTGGAAAAAACGATTGAACAGTAGTAGCCGTGAGGGCTCTGTATCAATTGACTTGCTGTGCTATTTGAAACATCACTGTATAGTTAAACCCTTTGCGTCTTCTTTATATTTCCCTTTGCTGTTAAAATTATAACCGCTGAGTACATCAAGCTTTTGCTAAGGGCGCAGCGGAACAAGCCGGTAAAAACCGTTACACAATTACCCAGGTTGTTTTAATCTATGAAATCCTCAGCAGTCTTTGCGCCTTCTTTGCATTTTACTTTGCGTTAAAATCATAACCGCTGAGTCCGCTAAGCTTCCACTAAGGGTACAGAGGAACAGGCTCTCCGGGTATCAATGATGCCTGGCAGTGCAGCACGTACCTGATTTGGCAAAGCAGCCTTTGCAACGCTACATCCTATCTTTGTGCCGGCTTGTACAGGCAATATGAACAATAGCAGCATACGGACGCCGCATTTTAAAAACTGAAAAAATAAATGCTTTATGAGCAAACATTCTTTTTATCTCATGTTCTTAATACTGCTTCTATGTTCCTGTTCCGCTACCCGTACTATTCATTTCCCATCAACCACTTCGTCCACTCCGGGTTCCGCTTTCTATTCCCGCTCAGCCGCCTATACCTGGCAGCAACGGGACAGCGCTGTGCTGGAGGCATTTTACCAGGGCAATATGCCTGCTTTTCTTAAAAAGTTTGTACCGGTGCATACGGCCATTACCGACAGTGCTACCGGCAGGGCCATCAAAGCCACTTACTATGTAAGCCCTGATTATTTCAGCATTGGCACCAATGACGATTGGGCCAGGGTATGTATTACACCCATGGCGGCGCAAAAGATTGCCGATTCCCTGCACTGCTTTTTACCTACGCCAAAAATGGTGGACGATATTTATAAATCGGCCGGTGTAAAGCTCACACCTGTGCCCATGTATGCGTACCGCGACAGCACACCTACTATGTGGCAGCATCATCTTATTATTGAAGGGCAGCGCCGGCAGCGCAAAGGCCTCATTGCCGGCATTAAAAAAGATGTGGTGCTGAGTGAAAAAGTAACACAGCACAGCCGGCCAAACCGGGTGGCCATCTATGGCTGGCATAAGCCGGATGGCGTACCCATACAGCCTGTATATGCAGGGCATGTAAACTGGTATGTGGACTACAGCCACGGCATCAGGCTGGTGTATGAATACATTAAAGTAAATGGCAAAAACATGCACTATACAGAAGTACTGGCCCACCCGGTTTTAAAAAGATTGTTGTGTGGCGAGGAGCTTTGTAATTTTTACAGGTATTAATGCTGTAAAAAAAGATAATAGGGCAGATGAGTTGTTTATGCCAGCTAAACCATTAAGCAGTGCGTTTGTCAAATCAGTCCCGGCGCATTAGCCGCAAAAATCTTTACAGCAATCGCCAGCAGTATCACGCCAAAAAATTTCCGTACTGCTGTCAGTCCCCCGGTGCCCAGCAGCCGGGCAATAGCTCCCAGTGATTTCAGTACGATATATATGATAATAAGATTGACCAGGATTGCAATCAGCAAGTAGATATCATCATAGTTGGCCTTGAGCGACATGATGGTGGTAAGCGTACCGGAGCCTGCTATCAGCGGAAAAGCGATTGGCACCACCGTGGCTGTTTTCACATCGCCATCACCTTTAAAAAACTCAATACCCAGCACCATCTCCAGCCCCAGTATAAAGATGACAATGGAGCCGCCTACGGCAAAAGCCTCTACCGAAAGGCCAAGTATATTCAGGAAAGCCTGGCCCAGGTACAGGAAGAGGAGCATCAGCCCGCCGGAAATGAGGGTGGCCCGCAGCTCCCGCATGCCACCCATCTTTTGCTTCAGCGATATAAGGATGGGCACTGAGCCGATAATATCAATAACCGCAAATAAGGTGAAAGTAACAGTAAGCAGCTCGCTGAAGTTGATAGACATACGCTGGTTTTGTGCAAAGGTAGCATACCGGTCATCATTAAAAAAAGGTGCCCCGGGAATAAACGATTTCTTAAGGTGGATGATGGAAAAATCCCTGCTGAAGCCAGCAGGGATTTTTTGTATTATTTATCCGGTAAAAACTTTTCTTTGAACAGGTGCTGCTCCTGCTGCAGGTAGTCAAGACAGTTGCTGCACAGGCAGTCGCTGTACCGCCGGGCAAGGAACAGCTTCAGGTTTTCACTCATGGCTTTTCCGAAGCACTGGCATTGAGTAATGTTGCCCGGCTTGCATTCAAACGACTTTCCGCACCGCGGGCAGCTTTTCTGTTCATGCAGGCACATATTTGCTACAGTTTAAACCGGAAGCCGGCTGTAAAGTTGGTGCCCAGCGTGGTATAGCCATATACTTCATAGTAGTCGGCATCCAGTATATTATTAATTTGCCCAAACAGCCTTATTTTCTTTTTTGCAAGAGCATATTCGGCATACGCATTCCACAGTGTATAGGCTTTCAGTGTCTTTGGTTCGTTCATAAAAGTGGCACTGTTATAGAAAAGGTCTTCTCTTTTGCCAAAAAGCTGAAGCTGTGTGCTGACAAACAAACCAGGCGTAACCTGGTAGCTGATGAGCACCGAGCCACTGTGTTTAGGGCGGCGTATCAGGTTAAAATAAGTCGTATCCTTTGTCCCGGTGTTAGTAGTTATCTCTCCTGTTACGTAATTATAAAACGCCTTTATGGTCAGCGATTCGCTGATGCGGAAGGTGGGCTCTATTTCAAATCCCTGGTCATTCTGCCGGTCGTAGTTGGTGTAGGTAAACGTATTGTCCCAGTCTATTACGTCTTTTATTTTTCTTTTAAAATATACCACACGCAGCTCCACCTGCCTGCCAATGGCCCACTGGATACCACCTTCCAGCGTATTTGATTTTTCCGGCTTCAGGTCAGGGTTAGCGCCCCACTGGCCAAACAGTTCGGTAAGGGCCGGTACCCGGAATGCCGTACCATAGTTGAGGAACAGCTTCAGGTTTTTATTAACCAGGAAGGACGGGTTCAGCGTATAGGTAAAATTATTTCCATACACGCTATGGTCATTATACCTGGCTCCCGCTTCAAAGCTGAAGCCTCCCAGGTCTTTGATAAAAAATGAAAGATAAGGGCTTACCATGCTGGTGGCAGTATCGCTGATGGTACTGGAAGGCTGGTACATTTTCTGGCGGTCGTAGCGGATGCCGGCCAGCGCCTGTATATGCTTTGCAAATTCATAATGCCCGAACAGTTCCGCTGTTTTGCGGTTGCCTTCATACGGTGTGGTGCCCCAGGTGCTGGCATAGCTGCGGGATATGTCGTCGTTTGAAAACAGGCCCGTAACCGACCCGTTTGCCAGGTGATAGCTGACCTGTGTGCCGGCCGATTGCAGCTTCGACTTAAAACGGTTTTGCGCTGGCTGAAAAGCCCCGTCTGCATAAGTGCCCGTAAAATAAGTATGCCTGAAGAAAGGCTTTACAAAAAGCCCCTGCGCCACTTTCAGCTCCATATCCATGCTCAGCGAATTTTCTATAAAACCGTTTTCAGGATACGATTGAGCGGCTGTTGTATCTTTTGCTTCCGGCACGCCGTTCGTTTCATTATGCACCAGCGTCACGTTGTACGATGACCCGTCCAGTGTGCCATTGATGCCGGCATGTGCTTTCAGGGTGTTATAATTGCCATAAGACAGCCCCCCGTAAAAATTTACCGGCTTACTGTCTCCCTTTTTAGTAATGATATTAA
>DAOLFO010000115.1:0-9321 GCA_035326305.1 Chitinophagaceae bacterium | reverse complement strand
GGCTCGAACCGGCGACCCTCAGAACCACAATCTGATGCTCTAACCAACTGAGCTACAGCCACCAAATTTTCAGGCTGCAAAAATAGCTAAAAAACCGTTGCAGAAAAATTCCTTTCAAAAATATCTGAAAGCTGCCGGCTGTATTTCGCTGCCCGTTTTTGGCCTGATTTTTCCGCCTATCAAAAACACCTGTTAAAAGAGCGTGAAAGCACGAAATCCCTCGTTTTTGCGTTAATTTTGATGCCATGCGTAATGCATTAAAATACCTGATGAATATGAAGCGACTCCCTATCGTACTCCTGATGATCCTGGCTGGCTCTTTTTTTGCATTTCAAACTATGGGCAGCAACAATACGCCCCCGCCCGATAAATACAGGGACATCCTGAAGCTGGTGAAGGAGATCCTTATCCAGGGCCATTACAGCCCCCAGGCCATTAATGATGATTTTTCAAAAAAAGTATTTGATAAATATATCAAGGAGCTGGACCCTGAAAAGAATATGTTTCAGAAAGGGGATGTGGACAAGCTCACGGCCCTGTATGCCACCAAAATAGATGATGAGATTAACGGGTCGCCGATAGAATTTTTTAAGCAGGCGGGAGCCGTATTTACCACCCGTATGCAGCAGGCAGATACCATTATGCAGGATATCCTGAAAGCTCCCTTTGACTTTACGCAAGACGAAGAAGTGGTGCTGGATGCGGATAAGCTGGATTACACGGGTAATGAAAAGGAGTTGAAAGAGCGCTGGAGAAAGAAGCTGAAGTATATGACGCTGGAGCGCTATGCTGATATGCTGGAGCAGCGTGAAAAAAATAAAGGCACGGCCGGCTTTGTGGTGCGTACCGACACCGAACTGGAAAAAGAAGCCCGCGAAAAAGTGAAAGCTGTAATGCAGCGTGTTTTTGAACGGTTCCGTTATAAATTCAACGAAGAGGATAAGTTTAACCTGTTTGTCAATGCCATCACCACCACTATGGATCCGCATACAGAGTTTTTCCCGCCTGTTGATAAGCGGTATTTTGATGAGGAAATGAGCGGGCGCTTTTTTGGCATCGGCGCTTCACTGCAATACGATGAAGGCAACATTAAAGTGGCCAGCATCCTTACCGGCAGCCCGGCCTGGAAATCAGGGGAACTGCAGGCCGGCGATGTGATCATGAAAGTGGCACAGGGCGACCAGGAGCCGGTGGAGCTTACCGGCTTTGTGGTAACGGATGCCGTAAAGCTGATACGTGGTAAAAAAGGAGCAGAAGTAAAGCTGACTGTCAAAAAAACTGATGGCAGCGTCAGTGTCATATCGCTTATCCGCGATGAAATAGTGCAGGATGAAACATTTGCACGCAGTGCAATAGTAAAAAATACCAATTCAAAAATCGGCTATATTTTCCTGCCGGAGTTTTATGCCGACTTTGAAAACCCGGATGGTAACCGCAGCTTTACCGATGTGGCCAATGAAGTGAAAAAGCTGAAAGAGGCCAATGTGGACGGTATTGTTATTGATCTCCGTAACAACGGGGGCGGTTCGCTGTACGATGTGGTGCAGATGGCCGGGCTCTTTATTGAGGAAGGCCCAATAGTACAGGTAAAAGAGCGGGGCGATAATAAGCAGGCAAGCGTGCTGCGTGACCGCGATAAAAATGTTTTGTACACCGGGCCGCTGGCCGTGATGGTAAATGAGTTCAGTGCTTCTGCTTCAGAGATATTTGCAGCAGCCATCCAGGACTATGGAAGGGGAGTGGTGCTGGGCAGCACTTCCACTTATGGCAAAGGCACTGTGCAGCGCAATATTGGCCTTGACAGCGAAAAAGGGTTTTCTATGTCCAATGCCGACCTGGGCACTGTAAAGCTGACGCTCCAAAAATTTTACCGCATCAATGGGGGCTCTACACAGTTGAAAGGTGTGGCTTCCGATATCGTGCTGCCTGATCAGTTGGAGCATTTGAAAATAAGGGAAAAAGACGGACAGGATGCGCTTGCCTGGGATGAGGTGAGCAAGGCCCCGTACATGGCATGGAATCCCGGGTATAACCTGAAGACCATACAGGACCTGGCTGTGCAACGGCTGGAAAGTAATGAAGCCTTCAGGCTGATACGCCAGAATACCGAATGGCTGAGCCAGCAAAACAATAAAACTTATTCACTGCAGATAGACAAATACCGCAAAGAGCAAAAGGCGATACGTGCCACCATTTCACAAAATGAAAAACTGCTGAAACTGGAAACAGAAAACGATGTGGTGGCCCTGCCCGGTGAAGCCAACCGCTGGGAAAACGACCAGGCAAAGCAGGAGCGCTTCAACCTGTGGCTGAAAAACCTCCGCAGGGATATCTACCTGGACCAGGCCGTAAAAGTGGTGGACGATATCATTGACCAGCAAAATATTGCCAAAACAAAGCAGGGGGATGAAAAGCCTAAGAAAGCGTTTTAGTTTTCCGGGGCGATAAATACAGGAGCGTAAGCGCAAGTGGCAGTGCTCCGAAGTAAGGTATCCTCATTACCCAAAAATCTGCTATCAGGAAAAGTACAAAAAGCCAGAAGAGTATCCTGTCAAACCTTTTTGTAAAGAAGCCGGCTATAAACACCAGCTCTATCACCGTGCTGATGATGAACAGCGACTGGCTCCATACCGGGTTTTTTACCAGAAAATAAACAGCCTCTGTATACCAGTGGCCGGGATAGGCTACCAGAAATTCCTTATGCTGCACCAGCAGCACGGCGCTCATGTGCTCCATTTCAAACAGGCTGCCGGTACGCAGCTTCCAGAGGCCGGCAGAGGCAAAAAAGAACAGGAAAACATACCTTGCCCCGCTCAGCAAATAATAAAAAGAAGGCAGCTTATGCTGCATAAATACAAAGGGCAGCAACAGCCCTGCTATATGCCCCTCTATGGAATTAGAAGGATACATGACGTAGCACAGGATATAAACCCAGTTAAAGACAAGCCAGGGAATACCAACTACAGCCGGGTGCAGCCGCTGACGCTTTACACAACAAAACCAGTAAATAGCCGGGAAGCTATAATAAAGCAGGTCGAATACGATACAACCTGCCGGGTTGTCAAGCAGCCATTGGTGGATGCCTGTTTGCATCAGCAGCCAACTGGTGCCATCATAGCGGGTATGAAAAAGAACTGGCTCCAACTGGTATAGAAAAAGGCCGCAGAGCCAGTGATAGGCCGCCAGCACATAAAAAACCAGGATAAATGCTTTGGTAAACCGGTAGCGGTCATCGCTTGTAAATAAAACGGGTACGCTCATGGTGTGCCGGTTGATTTTAACTGAAGCCTGTACCCATCCCAGGCAGCCTTGCGGGGCTTAAAATCATATAGGCTGCTGTCAGGCAATACTACCCAGGCAGAAGCATAAGGATAATACCAGCGGCGAAATGTGGCTTCGGGCACATGAATGGTAAACTTTGCTGCATCCGGCTTCAGCCTGAATTTTGAGCAAACACCCATCACATTTTTTTGAAAAAAAAGATTGTTAGCCTCCTGGCCATTATACCAGTCCAGCGCCAGCAGCACCCGGTCATCTTTTTGCGGCAGCAGCCACCGGGTGGTGCCATTGTATTTGCCGGGCAGCGCATATACATCATACTCAGGCTGGATTTTTACCCTGCCTGAGTACATGCCATAATTGAACCATGGGGCAAACACCATTCCCTGCTTGTAAAAGCAAAAAAGCTGAAACAATGCAAACAGCACCATCAGCAGAAACATGGGCTTACTGTAGCGGTATACCTGCTTTAAGAACATGAAGCGTAAAATTCGCTTCTAAGGTAAGTTTTTCGCTTATATCGTCAGCGCTTTCATATAATCAGCATTATCTGCCGCCGCTTTCAGTGGTGTGGTACCGGCATACTTTTCCTGCTCCACGATAAAATATTGCATACCGTTGTCCTGCGCCACACGCAATATTTCTGAAAAATTAATGCTGCCCTGCCCAAGCGTAACAGTGTCTGCTGCTTCAGTAGCCCCTTTGGTGCGGTCTTTCACATGACAAAGGCGGAACCTGTCCTTGTATTTCTTCAGCCAGGCTTCAGCGCTTTCGCCGGCAGTCACCACCCAGTAAATGTCCATTTCATAATCAACCGTAGCGGGGTCAGTGTTATTCATCATCACATCCTGCGGGTATTGCCCGTCCAGTTGCTTAAAAGAATAATCGTGATTGTGATAGGCAAAACGGATTCCGTTCTTCCGGCATATTTCGCCTTTTTCATTAAAAGTGTCAGCAAAGCGCTTATAATCGTCCAGCGATTTTTGTGCGCCAAGATAAGGGCATACTAAGTACTTCATGCCAATAGCAGCAGCTTCAGCAGCCTTGCGCTCAAAATCTTTGTTCATATCGCAATGGCTGGATACTATCACCATGCCCAGCTCATCCATATAATTTTTAAAACCGGTATGGCCCATTCCCCAGAACATACCCTGCGGCCCTTCATAGCTTTCTATTTGCTTATAGCCAAAGGAAGATACCTGCTTCAGCACTCCTTTCGGGTCTTTGGGCATATCGTCCCGCAGTGTGTACAGTTGCAGTCCGAAAATATCCAGTTGCCTGCCTGTGCCGGGTGTATCCGCACCTGGTTTACCTGCATTTTGTTTATTGTCTATGCAGGCTGCAGGAAATAAAGCCAGCGCAGCAGCCAGTTGGCTGCCCACACGTATAAAATCTCTTCTTTTGTATTGCATTTCAAATTAGTTTAACTGTTGTTAGTAGTATTAAGATTACTCATGAAAAGCCCTTTCTCCTTTTTTGTACGGGTATGCCCCGTCATATTTTCCGGGCACCGGTACAAAACGAAGCGCCTGCTTGCTGCCGATTTCCGACGTAAAATAACCGGCAATGCTCAACTGCTTCATCATCGTATAATAATGCTTTGGAGTGGCTGCAAATTCATAAGGCCGTCCCTGCTGAATGGCTTTTTCCCTTGAGGGAGTATCATTGTCATACTGGATTTTATTAAAATCCTTCGCCTCACTTTCCAGGCTGGTGAGCAGGGAGTGGCGTTGCTCCGGTGTACAATTCATAAACGATTTGCCGTGCATTTTTTTACAGGCTTCCTCCAGTTGGCCGATACCTGTATAAAAAGCCTGCTGCTCTGCTTCAGTATAGCAGTCGGTGACTATTACTTTCATGTATTCGCTCACCTTTGCTGCTTTGGCGCCGGGAGTGTCTGTTGCCGGTATGATGGTTTCACCCACTTCATCCAGCAAAGCAAGGTTGGCGGCAGTAAATCCCACATCTGCTTTGCCGCCGGCATTGCAGCCGCTCAGGAAAGCCTGCCCGCCCACCATAGCGCCGCCGGTAAGCAGGGTGATCAGCTTAATTATTTCTCTGCGATCCATATAGTAAGTTCTTTAGATTAATGAATGAATTAAAGATTGCCTTTTTTCAGCTCACTTACTGCAAAGTCTGCTGCACGGGCGGTCAATGCCATGTAAGTCAGCGAAGGGTTTACACAGGAAGCGGATGTCATGCAGGCCCCGTCTGTGACAAACACGTTCTTCGCATCCCATACCTGGTTATTGCCATTGAGCACTGATGTTTTCGGGTCACGCCCCATGCGGGCGGTACCCATTTCATGAATGCCCATGCCAAACTCATAATTGGAATCGTAGGTATGTACATTTTTCAGGCCTGCCGCTTCCAGCATTTCTTTTGCGTCATTCATCATATCAATGCGCATCTTCTTCTCATTGTCTTTTATCTCCACATCCATATCCAGCACCGGCAGCCCCCATTTGTCTTTTACCTGCCTGTTGAGCGATATTTTATTTTCATGGTAGGGCAGTATTTCGCCAAAGGCGGTAATGCCCATAGTCCAGTTGCCGGGTATGCTCAGCGCTTCTTTCAGCGGAGCGCCAATGGTCATTTCTGCCACTTCTGCGCCGCGTCCGCGGCTGGCGCCGCCCTGGTAGCCAAAGCCGCGCAGGTAATCCCGCTTATCGTTGTAAACATTTCTGAACCGCGGTATGTATACACCTGTGGGGCGGCGGCCAAAGATGTAATAATCCTCATAGCCTTCCATGGTGCCTGCTGCCCCGCAGCGGAAATGGTGATCCATTACATTATGCCCAAGCTCCCCGCTGCTGCTGCCCAGGCCATCCGGCCAGATATCGGTAGCGGAGTTCATCAGTATCCAGGTAGAGTTGAATGAGGAAGCGCATACAAATACTATTTTGGATTTATACTGGTAGGTCTGTTTGGTTTCGGCATCCAGTATCTCTACGCCGGTGGCTTTTTGGGTATTCTTATCGTAAATGATTTTGGTCACAATAGAAAAAGGCCGCAGGGTCAGGTTGCCGGTCTTCATGGCTGCCGGCAGGGTAGATGACTGCGTGCTGAAGTAAGCGCCAAACGGGCACCCGCGCCAGCAGCGGTTGCGGTACTGGCAATTGGTGCGCTCCTGGTGGGCCTGTGTAATATTGGCGCTGCGGCCAATAAACATATGGCGGGTGTTTTTATAATGCGCTTTAATGCGCTTTGCCACATCTTTTTCTACAATATTCATTTCCATGGCGGGCATAAACTCACCGTCGGGCAATACCTCCAGCCCTTCTTTGCTGCCCTGTATGCCTGCAAATTTTTCTGCATAGCTGTACCACGGTGCAATATCGTTATAGCGGATTGGCCAGTCTATGGCAATACCTTCTTTAGCATTGGCTTCAAAATCCCATTTATTAAAACGGTAGCTCTGGCGGCCCCAGAGCAGGGAGCGCCCGCCCACATGGTAACCGCGGTACCAGGAGAAGGGCTTTGTTTCGGTATACGGGCATTCTTTGTCATTTACCCACATGCCATAGGTTTCTTCATTCAGCGGGTAATCTCTTTTCAGCACGGGATGATCGGCTATCATCTGGCGGGTGCGCACATTGCGGTGCGGCAGTTCCCATTTTTCCTTGCTTGCGTTTACATAGTCTTTTACATGCTCAATGTTGCGGCCTCTTTCCAGCATAATTACTTTCAGGCCTTTTTCACAAAGCTCTTTAGCGGCCCATCCGCCACTGATACCGGAGCCAATGACGATTGCATCAAATGTGTTGTCTGCCATGTGTGGATCTTGTTTAGTACGGGATTATAGCAGCTAAATACCCGCTGTGTGTTTAAAATGATTAAGTAAAAAAATGGTATTTAGTAGTTCTCAGCGATTAGTATTTTGAATTTAAAAACCCTGGTGCTTATTTGTTTCCTGTCATTTGCTATTTAGCATTTCCAATCAGATATCACAAATCCGGATGGCCTTTTTCAGCGCTTCCAGTTTTTCATTATTCTCTTTTGCAGAAGGGATGAACTCCTGCGCCACATGGCCTTTATACCCGGTGGCAGCAATAGCTTTCATGATGGCGGGATAATACAGCTCCTGCGATTCATCAATTTCATGGCGGCCCGGCACGCCGGCTGTATGATAATGCCCAAAATAAGTATGATTATCACGAATGGTATGTATCACATCCCCTTCGTTTACCTGCATGTGATAGATGTCGTACAGCAGCTTAAAGTTGCCAGAGCCTATTTTTTTGCATAGCTCCACTCCCCAGGCGCTCTTGTCGCACATATAATCTTTATGATCCACTTTGCTGTTGAAGAGCTCCATTTGTATGATTACGCCATGCTGCTCCGCCAGTCCCATGATTTTTTTCAACCCGTCTGCACAGTTTTTCATACCTGTTTCGTCATCCATGCCATTCCTGTTCCCGCTGAAGCAGATCGGGTTTTTGTACCCGGCTTTTGCCACCAGGGGAATGGCTTCTGTAAAATCACGTATTAGCTCTGCATGGTATTTCGGGTTGTTCCACCCTTCTGTCAGGCTGGTTTTACCCGCGGTGTAGCACATGGAGCAATGGATGCCATTTTTCTGAAGGACGGGCCAGTCTTTAGGCGCTACCAGGTCAACAGCGCTTAATCCCATTTGCTTTACGGCCTGGCATAATTCTTCGAGTGACAGGTGGCCGTATGTCCACCAGCATACAGAGTGGTTTATATTCCCTTTCAGGCCGGTTTCATTTTTTTCGGCCTCTGCACAACTGGTAAATGATGTCAGGGCCGGCATCACCCCGGCTGCCAGCGCAGAAGAGGCCATTTTCTTTAGTGCGGATCTGCGTGATTTATTTGAATGCATAGGTGAAATAAAAATTGCCTTAACTACTGTTTCCTGTAACCTGAAAAAAAATGACCTGATAGTACCCGGTAATGCTATTCCCGGAAGAAGCAGGGTCGCAGCCTTAAGCCGCTTTGCTTTTCCTGCTGCGCATATAAAGGTAAAGCCCGGTAAATGCTACAATCAGTATAACAGGTATTATCAAAGTTGTATTAATGATTTCGGGGCCGGCCGCCTTGTTGGCTTCAGCCAGAGCTGTCTTCATTTCTGTCGTGGCATTTTCACCTGCATACTCTTTCAGGTCTGCGCCGGCCGGCAGTTTGGCAGCAATGAGCTTATCATACGCACCACCCATAAAAATGGTGTAGACGGAAACGGCAAACATACCGGCACCGCCCATCAGGTTGAGCCCTACTGCCCCGGTTTTGGGCAGGTATTCCGCCACAAAGCCAATCATCGTCGGCCAGAAATAACAAACACCGGCTCCAAACACTAATGCCCCGGCAAAAAGCATATTGCCCGATGTATTGCCCAGCATATACAGGCCTATTGCAGATACAATAGCGGATAACAGTAAAACACCATGCGGCGATAAACGGTGAACGATGGGCCCTGCAAAAGCCCTTCCCACCACCATTACGCCGGTGGATACCGTTAAAATCAACAAAGCGTTGTCACTTATATTGCTCAGCAGGACCCCGATCCACTGGCCGGTAAATAATTCGGTGATAGCGGTACCAAACATGCAGATGATCATGAAAATAAAGAGCGGGTTTAGCAGCGACTTATACATTTCTCCCGTACTGATCCCGCTTGATACTCTTTCAGTAACAGGGAACCGCTGTTTGAAAAACATAAACCCATAGATCAGCGTTGGGATGATCATCATGGCTACCTGTATCTGCCAGCCTATAGCAGCCTGGTTGAAGAAGTGAACGATAAGCGTGCCCAGGACAATTCCGCCGGGGAACCATAAGTGAAAATGATTCAGCTTGGTGGTTTTGTTTTCCGGGTATAAAGCTGTTACCAATGGATTGCAGGCCGCCTCTACAGTACCATTGGCAATACCTATTAGCAGCGTGGAGAAGAAAAGCGCCCAGAAGGGGTTGCCAAATTTACCTGCATAGATGGTGAGGATGATACCCAGCAAATGAAACAGGAAGGCGGCGATCAGCAATCTTTTCATCCCGATAATATCAACAATCATCCCGCCGATAATA
>DAOLFO010000463.1:0-1922 GCA_035326305.1 Chitinophagaceae bacterium | reverse complement strand
CAAGCCACCCATTACCCTTGCCTTCAGGGATACACTTATTTGTGTGCCGGATGCCGTACAGTTGCAGGCCAGCGGTACAGGTAATTTTAGCTGGACACCCACTACTAACATGACCGGTTCACTGACCGCTACTCCTGTTGTCAACCCCACTGCAACAACAAAATATTATGTGCAACTGGATGAGCAGGGCTGTATTAATCATGATTCCGTATTAGTTCGTGTAGTGCATTTTGTTACGCTTAATCCCATGCCGGATACCACTATCTGCCGTACAGACCAGGCCCAGCTATGGGTCAACAGTGATGGTCTTCGTTACGAATGGACGCCGGCAGCAACTCTGAATGACCCTTCATTGCAAAATCCTGTGGCAACGCCGGTGGATCCCGTCACCACTTACCAGGTAACGGCCCGTATCGGCTCCTGCTCAGCCAATACTACTATTGACGTCACCACTATTCCTTACCCCATAGCCAATGCAGGGCCTGATACCACTATCTGTTACAATACTCCTGCCTACCTTACTGGTTCGCATGATGGTTCTTCATTTAACTGGTCCCCGCTAGCTTCATTGCTAAATGCTAATACACTGGCTCCCCATGCTTATCCTGTACGAACACAGGAATATGTGCTGACATCATACGATACAAAAGGCTGCCCGAAACCGGGAAGGGATACAGTGCTGGTAACAGTACTGCCGAAAATCATTCCGCAGGTCACAAACGATACGATGGTAGTAACCGGGCAACCCCTGCAGTTCAATGCTGGCGGAGGTGTAAGCTATACCTGGTCGCCGCCCACCTGGCTCGACAATCCCTTTATCAGCAACCCGGTGGGTATATATAACAGTGAGATTGACAGTATCCGCTATATCGTTTCGGTATACAATGAAGTAGGGTGTTTTGATACGGCTTCGGTAAAAGTAACGGTGTTTAAAACCAACCCCTACATTTTTGTACCCAATGCCTTCACACCAAATAATGACGGGCTGAATGATGTACTGCGGCCCATAGCAGTAGGCATTAAGCAAATAAAATACTTCCGCATCTTCAACCGCTGGGGACAGATGGTATTCAGCACCACCACCAATGGTCATGGATGGGATGGCAGCATTGGCGGATCCAAGCAGGGAAGCAATGTATATGTATGGATGGCAGAAGCAACAGATTATTTAGACAGGCCGCTGCAACTGAAAGGCACCGTAACGCTCATTCGCTAAGCACCCTTCATTTTCCTGCGCATTATTTTTTTCCCCGCCGGGGATGGCTTAACTTTCTGGCCTTTCTTTACGCATCCATTTCATTTTACTGACCATGAGCTTTACAAAAACAGTTTTAATAACCGGCGCCACTTCCGGGTTTGGAAAGGCCGCAGCTGAAAAATTTGCACAGCATAATTACCGGGTCATCATCACCGGCCGCAGAAAGGAAAGGCTGGATGCATTAGCCGGATCATTAAAAGAAAAATACGGGGCCGCTGTGCATTGCCTTGCCTTTGATGTACGCCATCACGAGCTAACAGAAGCAGCTATACAATCACTTGGTGAAGAATGGCAGCCCGGTATACTTGTAAACAATGCCGGCCTTGCGCTGGGCAGGGATTATTTTGAAGAAGCAAGCATGGACGACTGGGAAACGATGATTGATACAAACGTAAAAGGATTCCTGTATGTGGCAAAAGCGGTTTCAAAACTGATGATAAAAAAAGGGGGTGGCCACATCATCAATATTGGCTCCATAGCCGGCAAGCAGGTATATGAAAAAGGAAATGTATACTGTGCCACCAAGCATGCAGTGGACGCCCTCAACCAGGCCATGCGCATAGACCTGCTGCCCAACCAGATCCAAGTAACCGGCATACATACCGGTGCAGCAGAAACAGAATTTTCACTGGTTCCCTTCAAAGGAGATGCCGCCACCGCCAAC
>DAOLFO010000462.1:0-1925 GCA_035326305.1 Chitinophagaceae bacterium | reverse complement strand
CAGTTGCTCCTCTATGCGCTGCACCCAGTGCGGATGTGTATGACCAATGCTGATTACAGCGTGGCCGCCGTACAGATCCAGGTACTGATCGCCACTATCATCCCATACATAAGAGCCTTTGGCTTTTACAATGGTCACATTATTCAGCGGGTATACGTCGAAAAGGTTCATAAGTAAGTTTTCAGTTTTGTGTTTTTAGTTCTTAGCGGTACAGGCTGCGTGAAGTCCATACGATCCAGGTTATTAAAACCCCGCAGGTTTCAATCGAAGCCCTGCTGTTTCTTCCACGTCAAACAGCAGGTTCATATTTTGCACCGCCTGGCCGGAAGCTCCTTTCAGCAGGTTGTCAGTAGCGGAATGCACCACCAGCTTTGTGCCTGCTTTTTCCAATTGTATCACTGCTTTATTTGTATTCACCACCTGCTTTAAAAAAATGGCTCCGTCTGATACATGTGTAAAGGGATGGCCCTTATAAAAATCCCTGTACAGCTTTAACAGCTCACCCAGCGACCAGTCGCAGGTAAGCGTGGAGCTGATAAATATACCACGTGTAAAATCCCCTCTCCATGGCACAAAGCTGACAGACCCGTCTGTGCCCGGCTGCAATTGCTGCAATGATTCAGCAATTTCACCAAGATGCTGGTGCGTTAATGTTTTATAGGCCTGTATATTATTGGCCCGCCAGCTAAAATGGGAAGAGGCGGAAAGCGACTGCCCCGCACCGGTAGAGCCGGTAATGCCGGTAGTATACACTTCTGTCAGCAGCCCTGCTTTGGCAAGCGGCAGCAAGCCAAGCTGGATGGAAGTGGCAAAGCAGCCGGGGTTAGCAATATTCGCTGCCTGCTTTATAATGTCCCTGTTGAGCTCAGGCAATCCATACACAAACTTCCTGTTGCCGATGGAGGCATTTGCTGACAAGCGGAAATCATTGGCCAGGTCTATCACTTTTACCCGATCGTGTATTACCGTTTCTGCCAGGAATTTTTTCGATTCACCATGGCCGAGACAAAGAAATAATACATCAATTTCGCCGGTCTGCGCTTTCGTTAAATCATCCGTGAATGTCAGTTCCGTGTCTCCTATCAAATCCTGGTGCACGGCAGAAATCATCTTGCCGGCATTGCTGCGGCTGTGTATAAAAGAAACAGCGGTATACGGGTGATGAATCAATAAACGTATTAGTTCGCCACCGGTATATCCTGCTCCGCCTATGATACCAACTTTGATAAGATTTGCCATGGTTATCGAAATACTAAATTCTAAATAAAAGCCTGAGTTGCTAAATGCTGCCTTATATGATATGGTTTAGCATTCAGCGCTTAAAATTTCACCGCTTTATGTTTTACCGGTCATTTATTTTCATTGTCCGTCTTCACCAGGTGATACATCATCGTCTGGTTGCCGAAGATGCGGCTGAAACCTTTTACATCTTCCCCGGTAAACCCGGTATTCATTTCACCGTACTTTCCAAACTTACTGTTCATCAGATCATACCGACTTTCAATGCCAACGACCTGGAAGCGGTAGGGATGCAGTTGTACAAACACATCTCCTGTTACATTGCGCTGGCTGCTTTCCAGGTACGCTTCTATATCCCGCATTACCGGATCCAGTATTTGTCCTTCATGCAGCCAGTTCCCATAAAATTGTGCCAACTGATCTTTCCAGCTCAGTTGCCATTTGGTGAGCACATGCTTTTCCAGGGCGTGGTGTGCTTTTAAGATCACCATAGGCGCTGCTGCCTCAAATCCCACACGGCCTTTGATACCGATAATGGTATCACCTACGTGTATATCCCTGCCTATACCGTAGGGGCCGGCAATGGACTGCAGGTATTGAATGGCATCTGCAGCATGATCAAATGTTTTGCCATTTACTCCTGCCAGCTCTCCTTTTTCGAAGCTCAGTTTCACTTCAGCAGGCTC
>DAOLFO010000114.1:0-9365 GCA_035326305.1 Chitinophagaceae bacterium | reverse complement strand
ATGTACGATGTACGGCGCACCGATTCACCATTCACGATTGCCAGCCGTTGACTGTCGTCCGTCATCCAACTCACAGCCACTGATTTTTACTTCTCCGTTCCTTGTCATTTGGCATTTACCGTTTGCCGGAATGAAAAGAGGCAGGCACAGGGCCCGCCTCCTTCTCTCTATTGGGTCTCTCTGTCCAACATTATCTTACAATGATATTTTTACTTTCCTGGTAATCGCTTCCCGATACATTAAGCGTATACATACCCGACTGCAGAGAGGCTGGCAGTTCTACAGAAACTGTAGTCGCACTACCATAGTTGTTGACAGTACGCTGGTACACCAACTGGCCTGACACGGTTACCACCTTCACCTGGTAAGGGCCAATTTTCAGGTTAGACAGTTGCAGCTTCATTTCCCTGCCTGTTACCGGGTTAGGGTACATAACAAATCCTTTTTTGCTGCTATTGATATCTACACGCAGCACTTTGCTATAAAAGAATTTTCCTGCTTTTTCTATTACATGTATCCGGTAGTAATTAGTTCCGGGCAGCGGATCGGCATCGAAAGCTGTATAGGAAGCTTTTGAGTTATCGTTCAGTTTTGGCTCCTGCTCATTAATAACAGTGTAATCACGGCCATTGGCAGAGCGCTCCACCTGGTAGCTGATCACGTCTTTCTCTGTCAGGTTGTTCCAGTCAATTTTCACACCGCCATTTTTCAGGTAGGCTGCCAGTCCATCCATCATTACAGGCAGCGGGCTTTCGGCCATATTAGAACTGGCAATGGCAAACATAGTTGTAGAAGTAAGGCCATCGCTGCCCAAAGCCCATTGAATGTTGCCGGCGGCTCCTGCAGAGCCCGGCATTGTTACTGTTCCTCCATTACTTGTCCACCCATTGCCAGGAGAGTCAGCAGGATTTGCTGAAGTGGCCCTTGCTATACCTACAGAAAGCGGGTTAATAATATAAACGCTGCCGCACTTGCTTACCTCGTTCCAGTACATGGTAACAGTACCGCTGCCACTGCCACTGATCTTGCGCAGGTTCCAGTACTGGCAGGCATCAGTATGTACTACGCCGGTGCGGACGGGACCAACTGTGGATGATGACACTGCATTGTATTGCGCTTCAAATGTTCCTGAACCACCTGAAATTCCGCTCAGGCCAATAGGCAGCAGGCCAACGCCAGCTTTTCCTGTCGGAAAAGTAAAATAGTCATTATCAGTCCGCATTACCCTGATAGGGCCAACTACGAAAGAAGAAGAATTATAAGTGTTTTCAGTCAACGGAGGCACCCCTGTTGCATTTGCTCCAGAACCAACAGTAATTACACTCCCGGCTGATGTATGGAGCTCTCCAGCCTGAAGGTACAGGCGGCGGCTTACTGTCATAGACTGGCTGAGTGTAACAGTCCCGATGGCATGGTTGACAATAATATCCCTTGCAGTACCAGCAGCAGGAGATGTAACAAATACGCCAGTACCTGCACCCCGGAACTCATAATCGGCACCGCTGTTAAATTCTTTTGAGCCGGTAACATCAATTGTGCCTCCCGTTCCTGTATTCAAGCCCTGTGCATGAGCTGTTATTAGTTTTCCACCTGCTGCTAATGAAAAATCCGCATCTCCATTTAAAACAGATGTTCCAAAATCAACAATAGCGTTATTGAGAATGGCAACGCTGTTAATGGCTGTTCCCCCGTTAGAAGAAGTTTCTGAAAACGAACCACCCGTTTTTTCAAAATTTTGCACTTGCGTACCACTGAAGTTAATATTAGTAGCAGCAATACCTGCATTACCCGCAGAACGAATAATGCCTGATCCTCTCATAAAAAACCCTGACCGCACATTAATTGTAAGTGAAGAACTGCTAATCACGGATGCATCAGATAAAATCAGGCTATTGTTGTCAATTGTAAAAGATCCGCCTATTTCAATTGTAGCAGACCTTGTTGAAAAAAAAGAGGCAGTTACCCCTAACCTGCCGTTCTCCATTAAGAAGTTACCTGCTACATTAAGTGTTCCGCTCAGGTTAGCGAGCCCTGACCCCTGCTCTAAACAGTTCCAGGTAAAATTTCCAAATGTTTGGGTCAGGCTGCCTGGTATTGCATTTGTAACCCCGGTGATTTCACAGGTAGAATTAACACTCCAGCTTGCCGTTGGAATATTATTGCCATTAAGGCCATGCCGGTACCTGCCGCCACTTACAAATAACAGGTTTGTTGCAGTAGATGTAATGCTGGAGTTTTCTTGCCTGTATATTGCACCAGTAACTGTTGTAATACTATTGGTAGCATTATAAAAAGTTCCCTCGCCGGCATCAGTAAGCACAAGCGTACCCGCAATTGCCATTGTTCTTCCTGAACCAGTAAAGGCAATTCCCATATTCCGCGTACCGGATCCGGTTGAGCCCCGCAGCGTAAGCGAACTGCCCACAGCAATTCCACTGCCAGTATTATTAATGCTAATAGTGCGCCCTCCTCCTGATGAAGTAAAAGTTACATCAGCATTATTGCCGATAGTGAGGCTATTAATAGTAGGGTTTGAAGGTGTGTTAATGCTAATGTCAGCTGTAGTATTGATTACCACATTATGATTTGCAGTAGGTACAAGATTCAGTGACCAGTTAGCCGCCGTACTCCAGTTGTTATTAGAGGCCCCATTCCAAACATTGGTTTGAGCCATTGCTGTTATTCCTGCAAATAAAACTGCTAATAGTATGTAAAGTTGTTTCATAAAGCCGGTTTATATTGAAGTTTTAAGTAACTAATACCGGTTCTTTAACAGGCTTTGGATATGATCTTTAAAAAGGAGTTGGATAAATATATCCCGGTAAGGGAGGGCTTAAAGAGGATAAAATGCAGCGCCTGGCATTCAGCAATTAAATGCTGAAGCAAAGATGCTTCTTAATAAAGGAATTCAGGTACGGATCTTCAGAGAGATTGGAGGAGGGAAATATTTGATTATTGTCAAATACCGGAACAAATCTATATCCCGCTTTTTACCCATGCAAGTATTTTCCGAAAAAAATTTTTTAACCCATCGTATATCTACGCTAAATTATACTCCGTAAACACTGCTTCTAAAAGGAGTAAGTGATATTTATACAATAGCTATACGCTGCAAATGAAAATCTTAAAGGAAGGCAGCCGTATGACTGTTCTTTGCTTTACGGATGCCTGCCGGCTCACCGGCATACACCAACTGTCCGCCCTGGTCGCCGGCTTCAGGGCCCAGATCAATCAGCCAGTCAGCGCTCCGGATCACATCCGTATTATGCTCTATCACTAATATGGAATGCCCCTGCTCAATCAGTGCATTAAAAGATGCCAGCAGCTTTTTTATATCATGAAAATGAAGTCCCGTAGTGGGCTCATCGAAGATGAAAAGTATCTTGTCCTGGTGCCGGCCCTTGCCCAGGAAAGAAGCCAGCTTCACACGCTGTGCTTCCCCGCCGGATAATGTATCAGATGACTGACCCAGCTTTATATACCCCAGCCCCACATCACTCAATGGCTGAATGGCTTTGCTGATATTTTTTTCCAGGCTGAAAAAAACAATCGCTTCATCCACACTCATCTCCAGCACATCGAAAATACTTTTGTCATTGTACCTTACCTCCAGCACTTCTTCCTTAAATCTTTTTCCACCGCAGGACTCGCAGGTAAGGTGCACATCGGCCAGGAACTGCATCTCTACTATCTGCTCTCCTTCCCCTTTGCAGGTATCGCATCTTCCTCCATCCACATTGAAAGAAAAATGTTTGGGCTGAAAGCCACGCATTTTGCTTAGCGGCTGGCGGGCAAACAAGTCCCTGATCTCATCATAGGCCTTAATATATGTTACCGGGTTGCTGCGGGATGATTTCCCTATCGGGTTTTGATCCACCAGCTCCACGTGTGCTATGCTGTTTATATCTCCCGTCAGCTCTTTGTACAGCCCTGCCTTTTCACCAGCCTCTCCCTTCAGCTTCCGCAAGGCGGGGTACAATACCTGCTTTACCAAAGTGGTTTTGCCACTGCCGCTCACACCGCTTACCACACATAATACATTCAGCGGAAACACTGCAGTAATATTTTTCAGGTTATGCTGCCGGGCTCCTTCCAGTATCAGTGAGCGGTTCCATTTTCTTACCGATTTAGGCGGCTCTATTTTTAACTGCCCGCCCAGGTATTTTCCTGTCAGGCTATCGGGATTGGCTATCAACTCATCATAAGTGCCCTGCGCCACTACCTGTCCGCCAAGGTGCGACGCCAGCGGGCCCATATCAATAATATGATCTGCCTCTTTCATCATCATCTCATCATGCTCCACCACTACTACGGTGTTTCCAAGGTCACGCAATTCCTTCAGTACACGGATAAGGTTAGCCGTGTCTCTCGAATGAAGCCCGATTGACGGCTCATCTAATATATATAATGAATCAGTGAGGTTGCTGCCAAGGCTGCGGGTAAGCTGGATACGCTGGCTTTCTCCCCCGCTCAGCGTATTGGCCAGCCGGTCAATAGCCAGGTAGCCGAGGCCCACATCCAGCAATGTTTTCAGCCGGTGCCGGATTTCCAGTAGCACCCTTTTAGCTACCTGCCGCTCATGTTCCGTCAGTATTTTATCCAGCTTATCAAACCATTCCTTCATTTCTTTTACTGGCAACCGGCTTACTTCACCAATATGCAGCCCGTTTACTTTTACATACAAGGCTTCTTTGCGCAGGCGGTAGCCACCGCAATCGGGACAGGTAGTGCGGCCACGGTAGCGGCTCAGCAATACACGATACTGTACTTTGTACAGGTTTTGCTCCACTTCTTTAAAGAAAGCATCTATACCCAATGCATGTTCATTTCCCTTCCACAAAGTTTCATACTGTGCTTTTGTAAGATCGGCTATGGGCTTATGCACCGGGAAATTAAATTTCTTAGCCCCTTTGATAAATTGCTCCCGCCACCAGCCCAGCTTTTCGCCTTTCCACGGAGCTACAGCCCCGTCGTATACGCTTAGCAGCGGATCCGGTATCACCAGGTCGCTGTCTATGCCCAGCACCTGGCTAAAGCCCTCGCAGGCAGGGCAGGCGCCAAAAGGATTGTTGAAAGAAAATAAATTAGGCACCGGTTCTTCAAACGTGATGCCATCCATCTCAAACCTGTTATTAAAATGCAGCAGCTTTTTCCCGTTTACTTCTGCATATACATCTCCCTCTCCTTCATAAAAAGCGGTACCGATAGAATCAGCCAGGCGGTGCAGGTCGTCTTCATCAAATGCTTTGACCACGATACGGTCTATCAGTATATGGCTGATCTTTTTTGCTTTCAGCTCCTTATCACTCAGCTCCAGCAGCTCTTCGATGCGCTGCGCTTCCATTCCATCTTTGCCGGGAATCGTAACTCTTGAAAAGCCCTTCTGTGCCAGGATATTCAGCTCTTCCCGGAGATCCCGGTTTTTATGCTGCTTCAGCATGGCCAGTATAAATACCTTATCGCCCTGCTGCAGCTTGCTGATGGCCTGTACCACATCCGTCACATCGTCTTTTTTAACTTCCCTGCCGGAAACAGGTGAAATCGTTTTGCCGATACGGGCATACAGCAGCCGGAGGTAATCATAGATTTCCGTCATGCTGCCCACCGTACTGCGCGGTGTACGTGTAATCACTTTTTGCTCAATAGCTATGGCCGGGCAGAGGCCCTTTATATAGTCCACATCCGGCTTGTTCATCCGGTTGAGAAACTGGCGGGCATAAGCGCTGAGGCTTTCGGCATAGCGGCGCTGCCCTTCGGCATAAAGCGTATCAATGGTCAGGGAAGACTTGCCCGAACCGGACACGCCAGTCACCACCACCAGCTTATTCCGTGGAATTTCTACGGTAATATCCCGGAGGTTGTGCACCCGGGCTCCTTTGATGAGGATGTTTTCTGCGGAATTTACGGTCTTTTGAGTAGCGGGATTTTTCCCTTTTATTGTCTTTTCCATTTTTCGCCCGACAAATGTAAACCCTTATCCCATGCGAATTTCAGGGAATATGATTAACATTTTTTTTACTATAAAAATAACCAGGCTGAAATAAAATTGTTGGGCTGTATCGGTAAATCCTTTACTTTTATTGTAACAATATCCAAAAAAATGATCAACCCAAAAACCACCACGCCTATCGCATAATACTCTACACTTTTTTATTTACAGAAGTTTTTTAGTAACCAATATCCATTAACCACCTTAAACTCGTATGAGTATTATGAAAGCTTTTTCCAAAAAGACCGACCATGAACTGATCCATCTTTTTACAGATGGTAACCTGGAAGCCCTGGAGGCGCTTATCCTGCGCCATAAGGACAAGCTTTACACGTCCATTTTGTTTTTAGTAAAAGACAAATACCTGGCCGAAGATATCTTCCAGGATGTTTTTATCCGCATTATAGACACTATGCGCAGCGGCCGCTATACCGAAGAAGGGAAATTTTTACCCTGGGCCATGCGCATTGCGCACAACCTGTGTGTAGACCATTTCCGCAAAGTAAAAAGAACACCCACTATCCGCAACAGCGAAGAGAAAGATATTTTTGAAGTGCTTAATTTTTCAGAAGACTGTGCAGAAACACAACTGATGAAAAGGCAGAGCCACAGCCGGGTACGGGAAATGCTGGACCGCCTGCCGGAAGACCAGCGGGAAGTAATCATCCTGCGCCACTATGCAGATATGAGCTTTAAGGAAATAGCCGCAGCCACCAACTGCAGCATCAATACAGCGCTTGGCCGTATGCGCTACGGGCTCATCAACCTGAGAAAATTAATGGTGCAAAAACAAATTGCCCTTTAATTTGTAATCCTTATATATTTACGCACAACTTAGCTGCTTTGAAACCGATTGTCATTCTGTGTCTCCCGCTACACCGGGAAAGTTCTTACTTCGAAAAAGAATTTTTCATTGCTTGCTGGTAGCAGGCTGGTACAGAATGACACCAAACTGAACAGGCCCGCCAATGGCGGGCCTGTTTTATTCTAAAAACTTACCTTTCTCCCTATTCCTTATTATTTATTTTCCGGTAAGCCTCCAGTCCGCATTGCAGCCATGCTGCAAACTCCCCGGCATCGGGAGTGTAATATTTTGTTTTTGTAAGCGCCTGCTCATCTGCCGTGATGATGGCATACTGCGGTTGTGAGGTGGCGCCGAAATTTTCTGCCTGGAAAGTGGCCCACTTATCCCCTACTGTCACCAATGATTTTTTTGTGCCGTTTGACAGGTCAACAGTTGTCTGCTCCTGCAGCGGCAGCTTTATCCGCTCGTCCACATACAGCGAAAGCACGACAAATTCTTTCCGCATCAGGCTGTCCACCAGCGGGTCGGGCCACACGCTTTCCTCCATCTTGCGGCAATTGATGCAGGCCCAGCCGGTAAAGTCGATCAGTACCGGCTTATTTTGCTCACGGGCCAGCCGCAGCGCCAGCGCATAGTCATTATGAACCGGCTCTACCATCCGGCCTTTCTCCTGTTTATAAATGCTGTATGACATAGGTGGCGGAAACCCGCTAATCAGGCGCAGGGCCGCCCATTTGGTATTAGTCAGCCCCGGAATGAGATAAATGGTAAAAGCGCCAAATAATATAATAAAGGCGATGCGGGTAAACGAAAACCGCTTCACCGGTGAGCTGTGCCCAATCCTGATTTTACCCAGCAGGTACAGCACCATCAGCACACCAATAATAATCCAGGCGGCTATAAATATTTCTCTTTTTAAAATACCCCACTGCTCCACCAGGTCGGCATTGGATAGAAATTTGACAGCCAGCGCCAGCTCTATGAAGCCAAGTACCACTTTTACATCTGTCATCCAGCCGCCGGACTTTGGCAGTGACTGCAGCCAATGCGGGAACATGGCAAACAGGGCAAAAGGAAGCCCCAGCGCCAGCCCAAAGCCCGCAGCCCCGGCAGTAAGCGGCCAGGCACCCTGGTTGGCCACACCTACCAGCAATGTGCCAAGTATAGGGCCGGTGCAGGAAAAAGAAACGATGGCCAGTGTAGCCGCCATGAAGAAAATGCCACCCAGGTTGCCCAGGCCCGATTTGGAGTCCATCCTGTTTGCAAGGCCGGCCGGCAACCCAATTTCATACAGCCCAAAAAATGAAAGGGCGAAGAAGACAAATATGGCAAAGAAGACCAGGTTGAGCCAGACATTCGTTGAGATATTGTTGAATATCTCCGGGCTGATGGCTTTATTGGCAATATGAAAAGGAACAGTAATAAGCACATAAATCAGGAAAATAAACAGGCCGTACAGCACCGCATTGGAAACACCGCTTTTTTTATCCTGTGATTTTTTAGTAAAAAAAGTAACGGTAACAGGTATCATCGGAAATACGCAGGGTGTAAGCAGGGCTATCAGCCCGCCCAGGAAACCAAGAAAGAAAATGGTCAGCATGCTTTTTCCTTCCGTATCATCATCGCCGCAGTCATTGACCGGGCTTTTGGTATTAATTGAGGCTACTTTCAGGGTTTTGCTGGCAGCCACCCCTCCTTCCATCGCTACGGTAAAGGGGTAGGCCTCTGTATAAAACTCCCCATCATCATTACCATAATAAAAATGCAGCGTGCCCGACAGCTCCGCAGGCACTACTCCCTGCAGGCTGACGGAAGTTGTCCAGCTAATTGATTCTTTTTGTAATCCCACTTCCTGTCCGCTGAAGATAGTGCTGGGTGCATTCACTACTTTTTCTGCAATGAATACAGTATCATTAACAACAGATGAATCAGCAAAAGAAAGGTACACCGCTTTGATATCCAGCAACACCTGGTTGGGGGCATATACATACCAGCCTTGTATGGCCGGGGCGGTGAAGGTCAGGTCGTATTTTTTTTCACCAGCTTTTTTGCTGGCAGTCTGCCATTGATAGGTAATTGCCGGCGCATCACCATCACCCTGTGAAAATGCTGCAACCGGTACGGGAAGCAGGATAAAAAACAACAGGAACCGGGAAAGGAAAGTGGACATGAGAGAGAGTTTGCTATGAAAGAAGAACGGGTTCCTGCACAGAACCCGTCAATATCATTTTCGCCCGGAACATTACGGCTCTATGGCGACAGAAAACTTAACTGTTTTAGGAGGCAGGCATTTCTCATCATCACAGGTTTGATATTCTATGCTGCCGCTTACATTGGTCTTGGCATTTGCCTTCAGCTTTACCACCTGCACAAAATCCACTTTTTTAGAATACTGGTTGGCAGACAGCGCCAGCTTTTTATCATGAAATTTTTCCAGCTTACCAACTTCTTTTATCCCGCCTTCCAGCGACAGCAGCGGGTTGCCTGTAAATTTAATGCCCGTAGGAATGGCGATGGCATCTTCCGGCTGCGTTTGTGAATAAAGGTGCCAGCCGGACTGAATGGTGGCAG
>DAOLFO010000113.1:0-9425 GCA_035326305.1 Chitinophagaceae bacterium | reverse complement strand
TCATTTTATCATATTCTCCATTATCAATGATCATTTTATTTCCGGCAAACTGCATATCGGCTTTCAGCAGGCCCGCCAGTGAAGTACCGGGATCCAGCGATACAAATTGCTTTACATGATCCAGCGTGAACTGTCCTTTGGCTGCCCCGCTAAAATTAACGGCGCTTACAGGCTTGCTCAGTTGCAGTGTAAAGTCAACCGGGTCGTTGCCCACTTCTATATGCCCGTTGGTAATGCTGACGGTGGTATTATCCGCCACACCGCCTGTGTTTGCCAGTTGTATTTTCATATTGCCATTGCGGACAGGCTGCGGAAAGGAAGCTGCTGAATAAGAAAGGCCGCTTACATCAAAAAAGCCGCCTGCGGCAAAAGGCCCCTGCTGGCTTTGCAGGGCCGACATATTTCCTTTGGCGTAAGCATCTGCTGCCACAATGCCGGCCAGTTTGGTATCGCCTTCCAGCTTTATAAAGCGGCTTACCTGCGAAAGGTCGAGCTTGCCTTTTACAACGGCGTCTATGTATTGTGCTGTTTCAGGGTTTTTGAACAGGAAATGGAAATCAAGCGGCTCATTGTTCATTTCAAGATGCCCTTTTGATAAATTAATTACTGCATTATCAGGCCGGCCATCGGGGTTGGCTGCATGCAGATCCACCTGTATATTTTTTACCTGCCCCGGCAGATCAGGATACTGGAAGGAAGCATCCTGCACTGCCAGCTTTACATCATATGCCGGCAGTTGCTGTGGTGTGTAAGTGCCTTTCACCATACCTTCCACAGCGGCTTTGCCCGTTGTTTTTATTTTATCAAAATCTGTTTTGTAAATAGCAGGCACCAGTGAAAGTATATCCTTAAAATCATTGGAAGGCGATTTAAAGCTGATATCCATGCCATAAGTGCTGTCATTGATCAACTGGAAAAAGCCCTTAGCCGCCAGCTTCAGGTTATTGACAGTGATCTCCTCTGTATCAAAGCTGTATTTGCTCTCTTTTGTATCAATTTGCAAATCTGCATCTATGCCGGTGCGGGCTGAAGCCAGGTAAGGGATGCCATTGTAAATAAAGCTGGCCGATGCTGTACGGGTGGAGGTGGAGAGGGTAAAAGCATCAGCCGTAAAATCCCCGCTGCCTTTGTGATCCAGTCCTTCAATGATGGTATTGATACCGGCAGTTTCATCCTTATACCGGATATAGCCATCACTGATGGAATAGCTTTTGAGGCTCATGCGGAAAGAGGAAGCGCTGGTATCTGTATCAGGCGCAGCACTTTCTTCGCCTGGTTTTACAATATCCCAGTTGGCCTGCCCGTCTTTGTTTACCAGCGCATGAATACGTGGCGATACCAGGTGCACACCGGATATGCTGATATCCGACCCGCGGATGATGCTGATGATATTGGCAGAGGCATCTATCCGCTTTGCCGCTATTAATGTATCGGCTGCAAAAGCACCGCTGCCGGTTATTTGCACATCTTCTATGCTGATGGACACTTTAGGAAAACGGCGGAAAAGGGAAAGGCTTACATCGCTGAAATCAACTTTGGCGGTAAGCGATTTATTGATTTCTTTTTTTACAAGTGCTGTTATCTGCTTTTTAAATACAACCGGTACTAAAAACAACAGCAACAGCAGCACGGCCAGTGTAATCCCGGTTATTTTCAGGGCTTTTTTCATGGAGATAAATTTCAGGGCATAAAAATGCAAAGATGAAGCCAGAAATGCAATAAAAATAACTATGAATCAGGAAGTAGCAAACGGCCGGCGGGAAAGCCCCGGCGTAATATTACCGGCCCTGCCTTCCTGTACCAGCGGTGCGGCGGTTACGGTACAGGGTGCTATATTTGTTTTATGACACCTGAACGAAGAGAGCGCCTTAGCAGCGTACTGGCCCGGCGCCAGCCTGACCTGACGGTGGTACTGGAAAATGTATTTGACCCGCATAATATCTCTGCCGTGATGCGGAGCTGTGATGCAGTGGGCATCCAGGAAATTTTTATACTGACCACAAAAATCCCCCGGCATAAAAAATGGGGTGCTAAAAGCTCATCCAGCGCTGCCAAATGGCTGACCATTCACCAGTACGGGGATGCGGCAGCCTGCTTTATAGAGCTGCGCAGCCGGTACGATCTTATACTCACCACGCACCTGTCGTCATCCGCTGCTGATTTATACCAGGTGGATTTTACACAGCGTATCGCCCTGGTGTTTGGCAATGAGCATGCCGGTGTGAGTGAAGAGATCAGGGAAATGGCCGATGGCAATTTCATCATTCCGCAGGTGGGTATCATCCGTTCGCTGAATATCAGCGTGGCCTGCGCCGTGTCGCTGTACGAGGCTTACCGCCAGAAAAAAATGGCGGGCCACTACGGGCGGCAGGATATGGATCATCCTATGAAGCAGGGTCTGCTGCAACAATGGAGCCTGGAAGAAGAATAATATGAACAGGATTAAAAATATAATCGTTTTTTGCTGCTGCCTGGTTATTGGCAGGGTGGCAATGGCGCAGCCGCTGCAGCCGGTAAAGATTACAGAGCTGGAAGAAATTATTGCAGCAAGCAGGCAGCCGTTAGTAATCAACTTCTGGGCCACCTGGTGCAGGCCCTGCATAGAAGAGATTCCTTATTTTGAAAAGATAGCAGCGAAATACCGCAGGAAGAAAGTACGCCTGCTGCTGGTGAGCCTTGATATGGAGGATGATACGGCATCTGTAATGCCTTTTGCAAAAAAGAGAGGGTTCAAATCTGACATTGTATGGCTGAATGAAACGGATGCCGATTACTTTTGTCCCAAAGTGGATGAAAAATGGCAGGGCTCCATACCGGCCACGTTATTTATCCATAATAAAAAAGGATACCGCCGTTTTTTTGAAAAGCAGCTAAAAGAGGAGGAGCTGCGCAAAGAAATAAAAGCCATGCTCCGCTGATCTTTTTATTTATGCTCTCCAAATACTTCTCTCAGCGTATCGGCTACTTCGCCGAGCGTGCAATTATTTTCCACCGCTTCTATTACAGCAGGCACCAGGTTCTCACCGCTTACCGCCCGGTCATTGATCTCCTGCAGGCACTGATCCACTTTGGCCAGCGAGCGTTCGGCCCTTAGCTGTTGCAGCCGCTCACTTTGCACAGTGCGTATGCTGTCGTCAATTTTAAATGCAGTAACGGGGTTTTCTTCGGATTGCTGAAATTTGTTGACACCCACAATGATTTTTTCATGGCGCTCCACCTGCTGCTGGCAGGCATAGGCGCTGCGGGCTATTTCGTCCTGTATAAACCCTTCTTCAATAGCAGGTACGCTGCCGCCCATGGCATCAATTTTTTCAATCAGCTTCCAGGCAGCATCTTCCACTTCTTTCGTCAGCGATTCAATAAAGTAAGAGCCCGCCAGCGGGTCTGCGGTATCGGCTGCACCGCTTTCATACGCTACTATCTGCTGGGTGCGCAGCGCAATTTTTGCCGCTTCTTCTGTAGGCAGGCTGATGGCTTCGTCAAAGCCATTGGTATGGAGCGACTGGGTACCGCCCAGTACAGCAGCCAGCGTTTGCACCGTCACCCTTGCAATATTGTTCATCGGCTGCTGGGCGGTAAGGGTGCTGCCGCCGGTCTGGGTATGAAAGCGCAGCATCATGGCTTTGGGGTCAGTGGCGCCCAGTTCCTTCATCATACGGGCCCACATGCTGCGGGCAGCGCGGAACTTAGCCACTTCTTCAAATAAATGGTTATGCGCATTGAAGAAAAAAGAGAGCCGTTTGCCAAATACATTTATATCCAGCCCTTTTTTCAGTGCCGCTTTTACATACGCTTTTCCATTGCTGAGCGTAAAAGCGACTTCCTGTACTGCAGAGCTGCCCGCTTCGCGGATGTGATAGCCGCTGATGGAAATAGTATTCCATTTCGGCAGCTCCTGCCCGCACCATTCAAAAATATCTGTGATGATGCGCATGGAAGGCTTGGGCGGATAGATATAAGTGCCCCTTGCGGCATATTCTTTCAGTATATCGTTTTGTATGGTGCCGGTTATTTTTTTCAGATCGGCGCCCTGCTCTTTTGCCAGCGCCACATAAAATGCCAGCAGGATAAAGCCTGTGGCATTGATGGTCATGGAGGTGGATACCTCTTCCAGCTTAATGCCGTCAAAAAGGATGCGCATATCACGTATGCTGTCAATAGCCACCCCTACTTTGCCCACTTCGCCTTCGGCCAGCGGGTGATCGCTGTCGTAACCAATCTGCGTGGGCAGGTCAAAAGCCACGCTCAGGCCGCTTACGCCCTGGTTGAGCAGGTAATGATAGCGGCGGTTGCTTTCTTCGGCGGTGGAAAAACCGGCGTACTGCCGCATAGTCCAGAGGCGGCCACGGTACATATCCGGCTGTATGCCCCTGGTATAGGGAAATGTGCCGGGATCGGAGAGGGGCGCTGCTCCTTGGGGCAGCCTGCTGTATACAGGCGCTATTTCAATACCGGAATCGGTAAATATTTTTTTTTCGCTCATAGGCAAGAGGATAGCAACTGCAGCGGCAGTTGGTTACATAATTTTCTTGGCTTCAAAGTTCAGCGCTTCCAGCACCACCGCATGCAGCTCACCTTTCCGCTGTGTCATGGTATACTCCAGCAGGCGCCTGGCCAGGTCGGAGCCGGCTGCATGGTCGGGCAGCGTTGCCGCCACCTGGTTTATGATCAGCAGGTTTTGCTCTTTCAGGTTTTTGATGGCTCCCCATGCCTCCTGGCTGACGTATACCTGCTGGGTGGCGTTGTAGTCATACTCCTGCCGGATAGTATCGAGCAGCAGCAGGTGCATATCCCGCGCAGAAAGGCCGGGCTGGTTAAGACGGCTGACCAGGTTGGGCAGCGAGATGCGCTCTGCCAGCAGCACTAACCGCTCATAAGCCTGCAATTGCAGCGTACGGCTGTCAGCGTTTGCCGGAGGGGCGGTGGGGGCTATTCGTTTTTTTCGTATATCCTGTACTAAATAAAAGCTGTAAAAAGATACCAGCAGGGCCACAACGGCGATTAAGAGGATGATCGTTTGCTGATCCATGAAACTTTGTTTTTTAACGGGGCAAAAATAGGAAGATGCCATGAGCTTTGACGGCCACAGATTTACAAATTTACCGTCAACGATTTTCCTGTTTCCCTGTTATTAATAGTGAACACTATGGGCAAAAGCAAAAAAGTTTAATTTTGCAGTATGGAAACAATGACAACTAACCCTGTTACGCTTACTCCCGGCGCAATTGATGAAATCAAAAGGCTGATGGCCGCAGACAGCTTTGACAAAAGCCAGGTGCTGAGGGTAGGAGTAAAAGGCGGGGGCTGCTCCGGTATGAGCTATGTGCTGGGTTTTGATCAGCTTCAGGAGGGAGATGTACGGTTTGAGATAGCGGGAATACCCTGTGTGATGAATAAAGCCCATGAAATATATCTCTTTGGTATGGAAGTGGACTGGCAGGATGGATTAAGCAACCGTGGATTTACCTTTCAAAATCCCAATGCCAGCACTACCTGCGGCTGTGGTACCAGCTTTGCGGTATAAATAAAAGCTGCCGGCAAAAAATATAAAAAGAGGCTACCTGTTCAGGTAGCCTCTTTTAGTATCACCAGGTAAATGATGGAGATTAGTTGCTGTCTGTGCTGCTGCCATTACCAGCATCGAAGAGTTCTGTCTGCACCGTTGTTTCCGGGGTAGGCTCCGCTACCGGGGCCACAGGTACGGGGCTTTGTACAGGGGCTGGTTTTTTAGGAGCGGGTTTTGGCGCTGCTTTCTTTTTGGCCGGAGCTTTCTTCACGGCTTTTTTAGGCGCCGCCTTTTTTACCGCTTTCTTTACTACTTTTTTGGCTGCTGGCTTTTTTGCTGCTTTTTTCGCTGCTTTCTTCTTAGGGGCCGGTTTGCTTTTTTTCCTGGCTACCGCTTTCTTTTTAGCAGGGGCTCTCTTCACGGCTTTTTTAGCTGTTTTCTTTTTAGGAGCCGGTCTGCTTTTCTTCTTAACTGCTGCTTTCTTTTTAGCGGGAGCTTTTTTTACCGGCTTTTTAGCCGCTTTTTTTTTGGCTGGTTTGGCTTTCTTTTTAGAAGGCATACGAAGGGTTTTTGAATGTTAGATAATTGTGGGCATTAAATAATGTAAACTGAAATTACAATCAATAATCATTAAAACAATTATTGACGGCTATTTTTTTATCACAATACAAACCGGTGACAACCCGGGAATCGCCGCGGGCCGCTTTTTTCAGCCCATGCCGGTACAGGAGGTTCGCTTTTTTTCGATACATTCGGTTTCCGTTTCCTCCGGAGACTAACCACTAACCAAAAAACACCATACATGAAAAAGCTATTGCTGCTGGGCAGCGCCTGCTGCCTTTCTTTTCTGACAAAAGCTGCGGTTATTTACTGGGACGGCGAAGCCGGCGACGGCCGGTGGAGCACTGCCGGAAACTGGAGCGGTAATACTGTTCCCGGCGCTGCGGATGAAGTGGTGCTGGACAATTCAATTCTTACGGGCTCTTATACTGTAGAATTGCCAGTAGGGCCCGTTACCATATCAGTGGCATCTGTTACAATTACCCCGCTTTTACCAAATAATATCATGCTGGTATTGCCAAATACAAACACTGCTAATCCGGGGTTGCAGGTAACCGGGGCAGGCGATGCATTGGTTCTGAATAATGGGGCTGTGTTGCAAAATTCATCCGGGGCAACTACGGGCACCGGGCTAACCATTGTTCATGCATTTAGGATAAATAACGGCGGACATTATATCCATAACACAGCACGGGGAAATGCGCTCATCATGGACCGGCTTTCTTCTGTTGCAGGAACGGAGAGCGGAATTGTTGAGTTCAGGGTACCGGGTGGTGCTGCGTATACGCCGTCTTTGCAGGGCAGAATATTTGGAACACTGATATTATCGCTCAACCCAGGAGTAACAAGTAAAACATATTCCTTCACCGGCTCAACTGCTGCTGTTATTAGGGGCCACCTGATTATACGGTCAGGCGTGAGTATGAGCTGCGGCATGTCTGCAGCTATTACTGTTCACGGCAACCTGGAAACAGAAGGCGGGTCAACCATTGTTTTGCAAAACAATGACCATAGTAATACACTCTTTGTTAAGAATGCCATAGCAATAGCAGGAGCATTGACAAAAACGGGAACAGGCCTGCCTGTTCTGGCATGTAATGGTAATGCAATGCAGCAAATAAATATTACCGGTACTGTCAGCAACAATGTTACTCTCCGGATTGATAACCCGGCAGGGGCAGAACTACGCTCCCCGCTCACCCTTCCTTATCAGCTTGATTTGGCCACCGGGAAAATCTTTACATCTGCTGCCAACCTGCTCACTCTTGCCAACGGAGCCACTTATACCGGCGGCAGCAGCAGCAGCTTTGTAGAAGGGCCGCTGCGCAAACTGGGAGATGATGATTTTATTTTTCCCATAGGGAAAGGAGAAATTTATGCACCGGCAGCAATGGAAAATATTTCCGGTATGAGCCCCTCGGATGAAGTGATTGCGGAGTACATGCGCCAAAATCCGCGCAGCACTTTTGGCGTTGCTGTGGAGCCAGGGCAGGATCATGTCAGCTTTGTGGAATACTGGCTGCTGCAGCAAACCGGTGCTGCTACCCGCCATATTTCCCTGCCGGTTACCCCATCAGGCTTTTGCCGCAACCTGGGCCGTACCTATGTGGGCCGCTGGAATGGCGCCGAATGGGTAAGCCACGGATCAACCAATAGCGGGGTGATAATGGCAGGCCCTTATGAAACGGGCGTTATTACCAGCGTAACCCCGGTAAGTGACTTCGGTGCTTTTACGCTGATCACAGACCTGGAGGAACAGGATAATCCCTTACCCCTGCAGGTACTATCTTTTTATGCGGTAAAAGCAGGTGATGGCAGGGCACGCATCAATATCCAACTGGCGGGTAATTGCCATTCACCGGGAAAGGTATGGCTACAGCGTTCCGTAAACCAGGCGCCTTTTATCAGCATAGCAGATATTCCCTGTTCACAAGCGGGTGCCGCTTTTACCCGGTACGATCAGGCTGTTCCCACGGGCCTGGTCAGGTACAGGCTTGCTATGGCTGATGCGGATGGCCGCCTGCATTACAGCCGTATTATTATGCTCCAGGAAAATGTGGCGCCGGTACAACTCCTGTCAGTGTCGCCTGCTGTTATCACTTCCGGTCAAACCACACTTTCTATAACATCAGCGGTGGCCGGCACCATCCAGCTCAGGCTGACAAGGGCAGACGGAGCAACACTGTACAACTGGCGGCAGCCGCTGGCGGCTGGTACTAACCATATCCCTGTTAACTTACACGGTTTGCCGGCCGGCTTATATTTTCTGTATGGCACCGGGAACAATAATAAAACAAATGTGCTGCGGCTGCTGAAGCAATAGGGATTGACGGCTTTTTATACCGGGCAAATGTGTTTATAAAAATTAACCATACCGGGCATACCAAGTGTGGCGGGATTTTTCGTATGGTTTTAGTTAAATATAGCTTATTGTGCATTAAATCAAACCGCCAATCAGGCTGGCTTCTTTGTGCACTTAGCGGATACTTTGCGCCCTTAGCGGTAAAAATTAATCGCCAGGAGAAATTCAGAGAAGCCGCAAAGTGGATTTAATAAACTATAGCCTGTTGCACTATAGTTCATGTCTTATTTCAGGCAGCTAATCATAGTAACAGGGAATAGCTGTAATCCATCCGGGATATAAAAGCGTTAAGCCTTAATGCACCTTAACTCCTTAATGGTTAATAACTGTTAATCATCCAAAGTGTTAAAGCGTTAATGCTTAATGCCCCTTAATTCCTTAATGGTTAATTGCTATATAGCTAATAGTGCTACCGCCCGTTACTTTTTTGCCCTTCGTGTTACCATCGGGAGCTTCATTTGTTTCGCTTCCCGGTTCCAGTCAGCAGCAGCAACGATGATTTCCCGCAGGGAAAATTGAGTGATATCATTTCGGTTGCTTATCAGCAGGCTGGCAGCTATAGCACGGTCTTTCTGCTCCAGTTGGGGAAAAGCCATCACCAGGTCTTTGCCGCGCAGGAAAGTCACGGCAATGCCGCCGGGCTTTGCCTGCAGGTACATGAACATGCCGAAGTAATGATAGAAAGGCAGCTTAAAGCTGAGCTTCTCCTGTATGCCGGGCACCAGTTCCTGTATCATTTCCCTGATTTGTGCGCATAGCTCCCTTGTTTCATCCGGCAGGGCTTCGATATAGGCATCTACCTGGCTCATGGCTTCAGTGCCTTTAAAGCGCTGCTGATTTTCTTTTTAAATTTTTTCAGCTCTTCTTCCTGCTGGCGGATGAATACATTGTCTTTGAACGGGCCAATTACCTTTTCCATTTCTGCCCCGGTGTCATACACCATTTTGCGAAAGGGGTTGCTGTAGTCTTTCTGGCGTGACTGGTAAATGCTCCTGG
>DAOLFO010000461.1:0-1937 GCA_035326305.1 Chitinophagaceae bacterium | reverse complement strand
AATTTTTCCCCTTCCGGCACATCAGCATACGATTCGCTGATATGGTCTATCACCTCATCCCTTTTGAATACGATACGGAAGCTGCGGCCCTTGCGCTGCTGCTCAAACTGCTCCCGGGTAATATTGACAATCACGTTTTCAAAATTATCAATGAAAATGATCTGCCCTTCTATCCAGCTATTATCGAGGAGCGGGCGCAGGTGATTTTTTTCAGTATAGGTAATATCGGGGGTGCCGATGCTGGTGAGCGATTCACCGTCTGCCAGCCGCTGAATGGTTTTGCCCATTACATCCACGCAGTGTATCGTGTTTTTGATGGCTGTTTTACTGAGCGGGATGCCCATGATCATTTCGGGCTTCCCTTCCAGTACCATATTGAGCAGGCCATTGTCGGCGCAGAGAAAATACTGGTTCTGGTGGAAGGCAAGCAGCAGCCGCTCCGGTTTTTTTTCAAACAGGTTAATAAGTATAAGGTGGTAGGTATAGTCGGGGAAATGGCGGAAGGCGCTGCGGCAGATATAAGCTGCCTGCGGATAATTGAAAGGCGGCGCCTGGTGCGAAATATCCACGAGGTTAAAATCCGGGCTGATGTGCAGCAGCCTTGCCTTTACCGCTGCCACAAGGTAGTCCTGGTGGCCAATGTCCGATGTAAGGGTAATGATAGGCATGTTGCTGCCGGCTATAATACCGGCCGGTTGTTTTTATCGGGATAAAGCCGGATCATTTCACCAGCTTACCGTCTTTAAAGAAAAATTTGTACACCAGCTTATCGGCAAGGCGCGGAAAAAATTTATTCAGAAACACGGTGCGTTTACCGGTAAAGGTCAGCACCAGCGTCCTTTTCTTTTTTTGTACGGCTTTCAATATATGCCGGGCGCATTCATCTGCCGGCATCATCTTTCCTTCATCCATCGTGGTTTCGCCATGCGCCTGTGCATTTTTGTCGAGCGCAGCCTGGCGGATATTGGAGGTGGTGAAGCCGGGGCACACCCACATCACATGCACGCCATCGGCCATCAGCTCCGTTTTAATAGCTTCCAGCCAGCCCTGCAGGGCAAATTTGCTGGCAGAGTAAGCGCTGCGGCCGGGCAGCCCGCGATAACCGGCAATGGATGATACACCCACAATAGTGCCCTTGCGCTCTATGATGGAAGGCAGCGCATGGCGGGTGCAGTGCACGGAGCCAAAAAAATTGATGTCCATTACTTTTTGCAGCACTTCTGCCGAGGCATCTTTCAGCAGGGCACGCATGGAGATACCTGCATTATTGATAAGGATATCAATGCCGCCAAATACCTTGAGGGTGGTTTCTATAAACCGCCGGCAGTCATTATCGCTGCTTACATCCGCCACCATAGTATGCAGGGGAGAGGAGGGGTAAGATGACTGCAACTGGTAGAGCTTATCATGGTTGCGGCCGCAGGTAGCCACCCTGGCGCCGCCCTGGAGCAGCCGGTCAACCAGCGCCCGGCCAATGCCGTCGGTACCGCCGGTAACCACTACTACTTTATCTTTAAAACTGGAAGACATGCTGAATTAGATTGGACAGGTGCAAACCTACTTTAAAAATCTGCAAATAAGTAAATTAACAGGAGCAACCTTGCGGCCTTAAAAATTGATTCTGACGGAGAAATATTTGAAAAAAGTTTGGAACGAAACAAGGCAGCCCGTATTTTTGCACCCCCGTTCAGATAGCAGTATCCGGATGGTGTGGAAGATTCCGTAGCTCAGTTGGTAGAGCAATACACTTTTAATGTATGGGCCCTGGGTTCGAGTCCCAGCGGGATCACTTAATTTAGAAAAGGTCGCTGATTATCAGCGACCTTCTTTTTTTGTCTGTTTACTGAATCGTAAATCTTAAATCGTACTTCGTAAATCCCATCCACAGCCCCATCAGGGCACTCCCGAAATCATGCTGTATATTGATTTCGATGCCC
>DAOLFO010000460.1:0-1937 GCA_035326305.1 Chitinophagaceae bacterium | reverse complement strand
GCTGCTTATATACATCACCCCCCAGGCCACCGCGGCACCAGGGAATTTCTTCCCATACTAAAATGCCAAGGCTGTCACAAGGGTTCAGTACAACACGTGACTGCTGGTAGTGCCCCAGCCGTAAAAAATTAACTCCCATCTCTTTCATCAGCAGCAGCTCAGCCCGCATCATTTCCTCCGTCATGGCAGCACCAACCCCCGCATGATCTTCATGGCGATGCGTGCCCTGCAGCAGCAGGCGTTGCCCATTGAGCAGGAAGGGGCCATTCTTCACAAACTCAATATGGCGGAAACCTATTTTCTCTGCCTGTGTATATACCTGCCCGCCATGCTTTACCTGCACTTCCAGCGTATACAATTGCGGGTTCGCTACTGACCAGCGTTGCGGGTTTTTAAATGTATGTATTAACAGTTCCTGGTCTCCTTTTGTAACAACATGCACCTGCCAGCTCTTTAAAACCTTACCGGCCGGATCAAATAACCTGGCAAAAACATCAGCCTTGCCAACGCCTGCAGGATCATAAAAGCGGGCACTGACTTTTAAGGAAGCATTTTTTCCATCTTTGGAGACCATCGGCTCCGCAAAAATTTTGTCCGCGGATACAGGCGGTACATACACCAGGTTGAGGTAGCGGTAAATGCCCCCGTAAATAGTAAAATCAGAAAGGCTGGAAGGTATCATTTCCAGGTCGCGGCTGTTATCTGTACGTATAGAAATGGGAATGCGGCCATTAAACTGTTTGGAATAAGCTTCCGTTTTGCTGAATGCAGTCACCGCATCGGTAATATCCACCGTCCATTCATCATAGCCGCCGGTATGCTCCCCTGCTTTATCCGTATTCACATATACGCTTGTCTTCTGCCCGGCTCCTTCAAAATGAAGCAGGGTCCTGCCGTCTGCATAGGGATTCTTAATAGTTAGTGTGGTACGGTACCAGGCCGGCCCCTGGTAATAGTTCACATCAGGATCAACGGCATCAGAGGCGTTAACACAGTGCGGCAGGCTTACTTTTTCCCATAGGGGAACACTTTCCGGGTTGCCTTTTCCCACAGGCCGCACAGCCTCCCAGATGCCGCCCAGATCCTGCTTCAAAAACTCCCAGCCATCCTGCAGCCTTACTGATTGCTGTGCATGCAGCACACAAGTAACAAAACCAATAAATAGTAATACAGATATTCTTCGCATGGTTTAATTCAATTTTACTACTTGTAAGGCATTCAGCACAGGTTCTCCTGCTATAGCCTGAAAGCGGATAACAATACCCTTTCCACCCGGCACATCCACTATCACTTTTTTGTTAACGGCTTTGGCTATTCCATGCTCCTTTACAAGATTGAGCCCCGGAATTACCTTTACATCATTAATTATTATATCAAAAACACGCTGTCTTATTTCTTCTTTTCTTTCGCCTTCACCTAAGTTATATACTAACCCTTCCACTGTACCACCCTCCAGCTCTGCAAAGTGAAGCGTAAGCTCATACTTACCGGCAGGAACATCAAGACGGTACTGCTCCAGGCCAGTACGCTGAGTCTGGTAAACAGGATCGGCAAATGTGCCCCTGATATTTTTATCCGTTCCGTAAGGCAGCCGGCTGTTTTGCCTGACACGAAAATCCTTTCCGCCCACATGGCCAAAACTACCCGGCCGGTATGGCTGATCAGGTATCCACACCTGTTTTTTTTCTTCATCCAGGAAGTAACGGCTGGCACCCAGCAGAATATTTAACGGCTCTATAGAATATACATCCGGGGAAAACCGGTACGGCGATAATGAAAAATCAACTGTCAAAACATCTTCATAGTTCAGCGGATGCTTAAACCCAACAGCTTTTATTTTATTTTTCCCGTTTGCAAAAGGCAGCCGGCATTCCGCCACACCATCTTAAGCTATTGCCTTTTGAATAAAAATATCATTCACAAAAATCTGTACCGTG
>DAOLFO010000459.1:0-1939 GCA_035326305.1 Chitinophagaceae bacterium | reverse complement strand
GATTAAAAAGATACCTGCTGCACCCAGGCCATAGGCTATCCATGTAATGAAAACAAAAATATCAGCCAGCATATCAAAGCTGCCGGTGAATATGTAAAGGCATATCCATGCACCATGAAGCATCAGCGAATTGCCGGGGGTATGGTATTCAGGATGTATACGGCCGGCCGCCGGCAGAAATACCTTTTCCCGGCTCATGGCAAAAGTCACCCTGGAGCTGGCCATCAGGTTACCGTTAATAGCCCCTAAAGTACAGATAACGATAAGTGCGGCTGTTACGGTGCCTGCTGCTCTCCCGGCCAGGAGCGTTACCGCATCTGCCGCCACCAGGGGAGAATCAGCAATAGCCTCAACAGGCATAGCATACAGGTATGCCATATTGATGAGGACATACGCTATCATACAGATCAGCACACCGGCGGCAAGGCTGCGGGGTATATTTCTTTGCGGATGCCTGACCTCCCCTGCCATGAAAGTGATATTGATCCACCCATCATAGGCATAAAAAGCGCCGGTCATTGCCAGCACTACCGCATTGATCATTTCCGGGGCTGATAAGGAAGAAGTGCCCGGCAGGAAATGCGTAAAGCTGCCTTCTCCTGATAAAAAAACGGCGCCGGCCAGCCCGCCAATAACTAACAGCTTCACTGCACTGGAAAATAGCTGGAAGCGGCCACCTCCGCGTACACTGAAATAATTTAATAATGTAAATACAATCACCAGTAAAATAGCAAGCAGCTTTACTCCCAGGTTTTGTAAAGGATAAAGCGTACCAATAAACGGCAGGTACAGTGACCATGCCTGCTCCGCATGTGCAGGGAGGCGGGGCAGGTGCAAAAAATAATCGGCATACTGTGCGCATACAAAGGCAATAGCAGCCACTGCTGCTGTATTGATAACAGCAAAAGCGGCCCACCCATAGAGAAATGCGGTAAAATCGCCAAACAGCTTACGGAAATAAACATAAAGCCCGCCGGTATGCGGCCAGAGAGCGCCCAGCTCTGCGTAGATGAGAGCCCCGGCAAAGGAAAAGATACCTGCCAGCACCCACACCAGCAGCAGCCATACCGGCGACTGCAGCAGGGCGGCCATAGCCTGTGGCTTAATAAAAATACCGGAGCCAATAATACTGCCGGCAATAACAGAGACTGCTGTCCAAAATCCGATTTGCCTGCTCAGTCCCTGTGTTGACATATTATTATAAAAAAGGAAGATAAGGAATGTATGCGTGTACATACAAAAAAAGCCCTGCCGCAGAGGGCAGGACTTCAGCACATTTGTTTTCTGGTTTCAACCCGAATATACTGACAAAGCTTGTCTGTACATACCGCCGGACGGATACCGGTTTTTCCCGGCAGGATTAACAGGCGATGAAAGGAACTGGACTACCAGAGTGTGGAAAAAGAACTTGGTTGCGGCAGCTAAGATAAACAGCAGGAATGTGGGAGCAAATAGGAAAAGCCCTAATTGGTTAAAAAATAATCCACTTTTTAATCACCGCCTGCCGGCAGCACCTGTCGTATTTTTCCGATTACTATTGTTTCTCCCTGTAAATGAGGGACCAGGAAGCGAATGGTACAAATAAGTAAAAAGTCGAAAGACAACGGTCAACAGCTAACGGGCTACTGACGCTGCGGCGTAGCAATCGTGAACCGGCAATCGTCAACCGACCGCTGATGACTGACCACCGATTATCAGCCGGCATGCTATTCGTAAATCTTAAATCGAAATTCGCAAATTGCTATGCCAGCCTCCGGGATGCCTCCTGCGTCGGCATGACAAGCGACTGAAAACAGACAGCGGCTAATGGGCAACAGACGTGAACCGGCAATCGGCAATCGACCGCTGATGGCTGACCACTGACCACCGATCATCAGCCGGCATGCTATTCGTAAATCTTAAATCGAAATTCGTAATTCGCTATGCCGTACATCTTGCA
>DAOLFO010000112.1:0-9484 GCA_035326305.1 Chitinophagaceae bacterium | reverse complement strand
CTGCGCCTGCAGGCTGGTGGTGGCAACAGCGGCCAGGAGGGCGGCTATTGCAAAAGGAATAAATTTCCTTTTAAGTGTAAAAATGCTCATGCTCTTAGGTTTTATTGAAAGAAAAAATTTACCTGTTCGGGTGGCTTCAGGAGATGGAATAAACAGGCGATTGATAGGATCAATGGAGCAGAGCAATCCCGGAACGGGAAAGACAAAACATTAAAAAATAAGCTGGAGATTTCTTAAGATAGTGGGCAGGATTAGTATTCTAACAGAGGTCTTCTGGAAGGGTATCGAATGATAGATGACGCAAACCTAATATAGAAATACGGATTATGCAAGTATTCATACGGAAAAAATTACTACAGCTTATCTGGTCTTTTTCCAAGACGAATAACTGGTAGCAGGGGTTTTTACGATCACTGTTTTTTTCCTCGCTGGTTCACATGGGGTTAGCTGTTCCCGGCATTCCGCTGCCAGCTGCTGGTACAGCCGGGTGCCTTCGGTTTTCCAGTGTACCATTTCATCGCTTACCTTCCGTATTGCCCGTGCCGGGTTGCCCACGATCAGGCTGCGGCGGGCAAACTTTTCCCCCTCCCGTATAAAACTGAGCGCACCTACTATACATTCATTGCCTAATACGGCATTGTCCATAATAACTGCGTTCATACCCACCAGGCAGTTAACCCCAATGGTAGCGCCGTGGATCACGGCCCCGTGACCAATATGGGCGCCTTTTTTTAATATCACGGTAGTGCCGGGAAACATATGGATGGTACAGTTTTCCTGCACATTGCAGCCGTCGGCGATGATAATCTGCCCCCAGTCGCCGCGAATGGCAGCGCCCGGGCCTATGTAGCAATTTTTGCCAATAATAACATGGCCGGTGACAGCCGCCTGCGGGTGTACAAAAGAGCTGGGATGCACTACCGGGGTGATACCTTTGAAAGCGTAGATCATTTTTTGCAGCGTTAATTATACCAACGGCTTACGGGTGCGAAAGCAGGTGCCTTTGAAAACGGCTACCGTATGCCCGTGCTGGTTGCTTATCGTAATATGGTACAGGCCGGTGCTCTGGCCGTTGTGTATTTCATTTGCCTCAGCCATCAGCTCATCGCCTACCTGTACCGGCCTGATGAAGTTGATAGATGTATCCAATGCTACGGATAAGTTATTCCGGCTGTTGCAGGCAAAGGCAAAAGCGCTGTCGGCAAGGGAAAAAGCAATGCCGCCGTGCACTATGCCAAACCCGTTTATCATTTCCGCACGTACTTTCATTTTTATTTTACTGCAGCCGGCGCCTGCAGCCAGCACTTCTATTCCCAGCCACTGGCTGAAAAGATCATCCCGCATCATTTTGCCCACCACTTCTGTGGCAAGCTTTTCCTGTTTTTCATCTTTCATAGTCATTATTTATTTCCCTTTAAAGAGTGGTTTCCTTTTTTCGATAAAGGCAGCTACCCCTTCCTTAAAATCTTCAGTGGCTGCTGCCTGCTGCTGCAGCTTATCTTCCTGCTGCAATTGCCCGGCAATGGTGTTTGTGCCCGACCCCTGCAGGGCTTCTTTGGTATAGGCCAGCGCCAGTGTGGGCATTTGCGCCAGCCGTGCTGCCATTTCCTGTACGGCGGCATAAAACTGATCATCGGGTATGCTGCGGTAAATCATCCCCATTCTTTCTGCTTCATCTGCACTCACCTTATCACCAAGCATCATCAGTGCGGATGCCTTTTGCCATCCGATAAGCCTTGGCAAAAAGTAAGTGCCTCCACTGTCGGGTACCAGGCCAATACGGGAAAATGCCTGGATAAAAGATGCAGCCTGCGCAGCCAGCACTATATCGCAGCAGATAGCGATATTGGCGCCTGCGCCTGCAGCCACACCGTTTACAGCAGCTATTACCGGCTTCTTCATTCCCCGGATTTTCAGTATAACAGGATTAAACTGCTCGCTCAGGATCCGCTGCATGCCCGGTCCCTGGGGATCAATTACCTCTTCCAGATCCTGGCCAGCGCAAAAGCCTTTTCCCGCACCGGTGATCACGATACACCTTACCGATGTATCTGCTGCGCAATCGTCCAGCTTTTGCTGCAGCAGCAGCGCCATTTCCCTGTTAAATGCATTGAGCTTATCCGGCCGGTTAAGCGTAATAGTTGCGATTTGATTGTTTTTTTCAAAAAGGATGGTGCTCATTGATTATTATTTCAATTGTAAACATACAAAAAAGCAGTTCCACCTGTGGTGCTATGACATCAGCCACTGCTGCTGGCCGGGCAGCACGGGTAAGGTGGTATATTGGTAAAACTGATCGTGTCCTGTAAATGGGTTACGTATTTTTTGAGACAGGTTTTTTTCACCTGAAGAAATACAGGTTAATGACATTTGAAATAGTCGAAAGGTTCCTGGCAGTCTGTACATTGATACAAAGCCTTGCAGGCAGTGCTGCCAAATTCGCTGATTTTTTTTGTACTGAATGAACCACACCGCGGGCATTGAACGGTTTCATCGGCAGCAAAAAGGCCCTGGTGGCAAAATTGCTGTACAGGATTTGGCGGGGCAATACCAAACCGGCGCAGTTTCTCTTTACCGTCATTCGTCATCCAGTCAGTGGTCCAGGCGGGAAACAGCGCCTGCTTTATCTCCATATTCGTATAGCCATGCGCCAGCAGCTCCATACGAATGGTTTGCATGATTACTTCATGTGCCGGGCAGCCGCTATAAGTAGGGGTGATGGTAATGACTATGCGGCCCCCGCCGGTTTGTACATCCCTGACAATGCCCAGGTCGGTAATGGAGATGACAGGTATTTCCGGGTCGGGTATATTTTTTAAAATATCCCAGATGTCAGCAGGCGGTATGTATGGTGCATTTACCATACAGCATCAGGATAGGTGCGGGGCAGTACCTGCATTTCTGTTAGTAGTTGTTCCAGGTAAACAGTGTGCTGCCCGGTTTTTCCAGCATAGCCGTTACTATTGCCAATGCCCGGAAATAAAAGACCTGCTTCCTCAAAAATTTCGTTTGCCCGTGCCAGCCACTGTTTTTTTATTTCCTGCCGGTCCGCTTCTGCCAGGAATTGTTCATAGAAAGCAGGAAAAAATATTTCTGCCAGGTAAGGATGAAGATTTGCTGCTGCTTTTTCTATCCGCAGCTTACTTTCTTCTGTGCCATCACCCAGGCGTATCACCCACTCACTGCTCCAGCGCAGGTGATAGGTTATTTCTTTTAAACATTTTTCTGCAATGGCAGCTACCTGTTCGTCTTTTTCCTGCTTCAGATAGCTGAAGAGGAGTGACTGGTAACTGCTGATATAAAACTGGCGCAGGATGGTATGCGCCCAGTCTTCTTTCGGCAGCTCTGCAAGGGTCAGGTTTTTAAATTCGGCTGCGCTGCGAAAATAAGCCAGCCGGTCCTCACTGTACCCGTCGCCCAGCAGGGTAGCGGCGTACTGGTAAAAATGCCGGGCCTGCCCTATGAGGTCAAGTGAAATATTGGTAATGGCAATATCCTGCTCCAGCACCGGGCCGTGCCCGCACCATTCACTGTTGCGGTGGCCCAGCACAAGGGCCGTATCAGCAAGATGTAAAATATAATCAACAGGTAGCTGCATGCTGCCGGGTTTTACGTTTTTCTGGTTACATGTGATTTACTTCATCCGGCAGCTCATAAAAGGTAGGGTGCCGGTATACTTTATCATTAGCGGGCTCATACAGGCTGCCTGCCTCTTCAGGGCTGCTGGCATGTATGTGGTGCGACTCCACCACCCAGATGCTGATGCCTTCCATGCGGCGGGTATATACATCTCTCGCATTTTCTATTGCCATTTGCGCATCGGCGGCATGCAGGCTGCCCACATGCTTATGATCCAGCCCCTGCTTGCTGCGGATAAATACTTCCCATAGCGGCCAGTCGTTTTTTGTAGCGGTGTACCCGCTGTCACTGCCCCCGCTTTTGTCCTCGGGGATATCGCCGTAGTAATATTTTAAAAGGAAATTCAGTTTCATGTTTTTGTTTTTAGTTTATTCAGGCCGCTTTTTCTTTTTTTCTTTCAGCCCGCTTGCGGGCATGGGCTTCTGCCGCTTCTCTTACCCAGGCACCTTCTTCCCAGGCTTTGCGCCGGGCTTCCAGCCGCTCTTTATTGCAGGGGCCATTACCTTTTACCACCTGCCAGAATTCGTCCCAGTTTATTTCACCAAAATCATAATGCTTACTTTCCCCGTTCCATTTCAGATCAGGGTCTGGAAGCGTCATGCCCAGCACTTTTACCTGTTCGGCACACATATCCACGAAGTTTTGCCGCAGTTCATCGTTGCTTTTGCGTTTTATCTTCCACTTCATGCTCTGGTCACTGTTGGCGCTTTCGCTGTCCCGCGGGCCAAACATCATGAGCGAGGGCCACCACCAGCGGTTGATAGCATCCTGGCACATGGCTTTTTGCGCTGCGGTGCCCTGTGCCAGTGTAAGCAGGATGTCAAATCCCTGACGCTGGTGAAAACTTTCCTCCTTGCAGATGCGTACCATAGCCCGTGCATAAGGCCCGTAGGAAGTGCGGCACAGCATCACCTGGTTCAGAATAGCGGCTCCGTCTACCAGCCAGCCTATAGCGCCGATGTCGGCCCAGGTAAGGGTGGGATAGTTAAAGATGGAAGAATACTTGGCCTTGCCGCTGTGCAGGTCGTTAATCGTTTCTTCGCGGGTGGTACCGAGTGTTTCTGCAGCGGAGTACAGGTAGAGGCCATGGCCTGCCTCATCCTGCACTTTGGCCAGCAGGATGGCTTTTCTTTTCAGGCTGGGCGCACGGGTGATCCAGGCGCCTTCCGGCAGCATGCCCACTATTTCGCTATGCGCATGCTGGCTGATCTGCCGGATATTCGTTTTGCGGTAGGCGTCCGGCATCCAGTCCTTTGGCTCTATTTTTATTTCTTCCTCAATTTTTTGCTGGAACAGCAATGTGACATCGGGTGCGCTCATTTGCATCGGTTGAGCAGCAAATTTAAAAAAAACAAACAGGTGTTTGGTTTTTATTATACAGGCGAAAGGGGTAAGGGGATACGGCTTTATATGTTATGATAATTAGCTATTCATTTTGGAGAAAAAAAATATATTATTTTATACGCCCAAAATTTAACAATTATGAAAAAGCACTTGCTCCTTCTATGCTTCTGTACAGCCGGCTATAGCGGCTGGTCATACGCAGATGTAAACGCCCCTAATGCCAGGGCTGGTAACCGAACGTATACAGATCCGAAAATTGCAGAGCTGGAAAAAAGACTAAATGACCTGGCGGCGGAAAATGCGGCGCTGAAAAACAGGTAAAAGAGCTTAATACAAAAATTGAAGGCAGCGTGGCAATACAGCGGCTGCAACCAGAAATGTAAGAGAGAAGAACGAATTATTTTAACCCTTTTAATTAGCTATGTTTGCGGCTTCTAAGAAAAGCAAACTGTTATATGCTACCTGAAAATGCAGTACAGCGTGTAAGAAAGCCGGCGCCTTTTCACTCCCGGTTTTCTATCCTTATTCCTTCCTGGAATAATTTACCTTACCTGCAACTGTGCGTTAACAGTATCCGTAAAAACTCAGCATACCCGCACCAGATCATCGTTCATATCAATGAAGGGGCTGATAATACGTGCAAATGGGTGGAAGAGCAGCCGGATATTTCATTCACTTATAGTAAAATCAATATAGGAGTTTGCTATGCGCTGAATGAAGCGGCAGCACTGGCAGAAACGGATTACATAGCATATATAAACGATGATATGTATCTCTGCCCTGGCTGGGACAAAGTGCTGATAGATGAAATAGAACAAACCGGGCATCCTTATTTTTTCTTTTCAGCTACTGCTATTGAGCCAATGGCACAAAGCACCTGTTCGATTAGAAAAAGCTATGGCCGGTCGCTGAACGACTTTGATGAGCAGTTATTATTAAGCGAATACAAAGATCTGCCTATGAAAGACTGGCAGGGGGCTACATGGCCTCCAAATGTGGTACACCGGCAATTATGGGAAAAAGTAGGCGGCTACAGCATTGAGTTTTCGCCGGGCATGTACTCTGATCCTGATTTTTCTATGAAGCTGTGGAAAGCCGGGGTGCGCCTGTTCAAAGGTTTGTCAGCCAGCCGGGCTTACCATTTCGGTTCCTTGTCTGTTAAACGAATCAGGAAAAATACCGGTTACCATGCTTTCATTTTAAAATGGGGAATGACATCAGGAACTTTCTCTAAATATTTTTTACGCCGGGGCGAATTATTTGATGGCCCGTTAAAGGAAGCGGATCCGGGATTTTTTCTGAAGCTAAAGGGAATCGTCAAGCAAATAATATCTGTCTTTTCAAAATAGAATATTCAACTGCTGGAAAATAGAAGCAAAATAGTGGTCTATACCGCCGTATTTGGCGATAATGCACTGCTCATGCCGCAAAGGTTTTTTGCAGGGGTGGACTTTATCTGTTTTACAGAAAAGCCAAGAAAGGTGAAAGGCTGGCAGTTTCGCATAGTGCCTCCGCCATGCGGCCCTGATAATGTACGCAACAACCGGTATTATAAGCTGCAGCCGCACCTGCATGTGCCCGGGTATGATCATTCCATATATATTGATGGAAACTTCATTGTCACGGATCTGCCGGCAGACCGGTTTTCTTCTTTGCTGGAGAAAGCGGATATGCTGGTTTTTGATCATGGGCAAACGGCAACCGATGCAAGAAGCTGCGTGTACCAGGAGTATGATGCTTTAATGAAGAGAGCAAAAGAAGGCACAGCACCAGATGATCCACAGGTAATGGAAGCTCAAATAGCCTATATAAAAAGTGAAGGCTACCCGGCTGATAACGGGCTTTTAAGCGGAGCTGTGTTAATAAGAAAACATAATCAGCCATTAGTAAAAAAAGCGATGGACATGTGGTGGGATATGGTAAAGCATCGTAGCCGGCGGGATCAGCTTAGCTTTAATTTTGTCGCCTGGAAAACGGGACTTGTGTTTGCCTATCTGGAGGGAGATATACGCCGGGGCAATAAGTGGTTTTATCATGCAGGTAAAGGGGATAAACACCTGTGGTATATCTTTCTGAAATATCGCATCAGGAAATGGTTGAAAAGGGTTACATTTTTTAATTAAACTTTTTCTACATCAATATAACTCCAATAGCTAACCAGCCAGCCATCATACATTTAACTATAAATGACAATATGTAGAGAACCGATAGCTTGTCTTTTTTTATAGAGGTTTTTGGGACAAACGAAATACATTATTTCAAATTTTCATATTGTGATTGTATCCAGATTATAATTTTTATAAGAAAAGTTACAGCTCTAAATCGAACAGTTTAATTTAGATTTTTAACTTTTAAACTTTACATATGAAACAATTTATTTGAGCATCTGTTTTATTTACGTTAATCTCATTTTTCACTTTTTCTTGTAAAAAGAAAATTGAGGATTTGTCTAGGTCAGAGATAGTAGATGAAACTGCAACCAGAATTAAAGTAGAAGATGGCCGCTTAGTCTTTGAAAATTACAATTCCTTTTATGAGACTTTGAATAATTTAAGGTTAAATAGAAACAAAACGAGAAACTTGCCGGAAGACACGGCCGGTTTTAATTCTCTGGGTTCTGAATTTGCGAAAGTTAGTTTATTGATAGGGGATAGCGAAGTCTCAAGTGAAACTAATGACCTTCTGTCTTTTGGCTTTCCAGAGGAATTCCTCTTAGTCTTAAATAAAGAAGGGGAGGTGCAGATAGGGAATGAGATTATCTGGTACCAAAATCACAATAAATTTTTTATTAGCACAGCAGATAAGGATAAGTTAAAAGAATTTAAGAAGAATACTGATCTTGTACATAAAAGAGTTCCAGCCGGCTCACAAGTGGTTGACCTAAACTTCAATAATAATAGTGGCGTTGCTGTAGAAAACCTGACATACTTAGGGTATGGAGGTTCTCTTGATGCCAGACATCAGCGTGAGTTTGTTAGCCAGGCTCCTGTACATGGCAGGAGAAAGTATGTGCACGAGATAATTACGTTCTTTGATGGATACTACAATACAGGAACACATTTGATATGGTCAACTTATATTACTTTGCGAATTAAACTTGAATGGAAGGGGAGTAAATGGAGACCCGCAAGTGAGTTAAGAAATATAAATGTATCATTATCTGGTACTGCATCAGTTAATACGCCGGGGCAGGGAACGTATCAACTTGGTCCAACAATAAACACTAATCAATCAGTGCAAAGAAATAATGATTATCTGGTCCCACTAGCGCAGTTTAATGGGAGCGGAACATTACCCGGAAATGCCCGCTGGCAACTTAATATGTGGGGAACTATTTATCATCACATTGTTGGCGATGTTACAAGTAACCAGTGGTATAATGCTGGAACTTCTTCTAACCCATTGTGGTAATTTACGTACGAATAGAAAGAACTTAGTTATAGATTAATACTTGGCGAGTCCTGTATTAAGTTGTGACTTGCCAGGTATTCTGTATATTGTTAAAAATGGTAGAAAACGCAAATGAAAATTTATAAAAGGGCGGGACTGCAAAATATTACAGGAAAGAGAATCTTTCATACAATATTATTTTTATTTGCCACTACCTCATCTCCTTCCCAGCCCTGCTCCCCCATTGTGTCTCCTTCTTTTAGCGAAGCTGTACAAAAAGAATATCATCAAAACCTGCAGCTTGCCAAAGCGGAGTATGAAAAAGATACGGCCAATGCGGATGCGCTCACTTGGTATGGCCGCCGGCTGGCCTATACCGGCGACTATATGGGCGCCATCGCAGTTTTTACCAGTGGCATAAAACTGCATCCGGATGATGCACGTCTCTACCGCCACCGCGGCCACCGCTATATCACCGTCCGCTGCTTTGATCTGGCCATAGATGATTTTATAAAAGCCGCTGAGCTGACGGAAGGGGAGCCGGATGAAACAGAGCCTGACGGACTGCCCAATGCTAAAAACATTCCCACCAGTACCCTGCAGTCGAATATATGGTACCACCTGGGGCTGGCTTTTTTTCTGAAAAAAGAATATAAAAAAGCGGAGAAAGCCTACCGGCAGGGATTGGAAGTGTCTAAAAACGACGATATGTATGTGGCTATGGCCAACTGGCTGCACATCACGCTGCTGGCGCAGGGCAGGGAACGGGAAGCCGGCCAGCTTTACAGTACCGTCCCGGCATTTCCTGACCTGATCGAAAATGAAGATTACCTGCGCCTGCTGCAGATTTATTATAAAGAAAAACCTGCCAGCCCTGTGGCTGTTGACCTGTATATACAATCCCTGCCGGGAAATAAGGCCGCTCTGAGCTCCGCCACGCTTTATTTTGGTATCGGGTTTTATTGCCACCTGAAGGGAATGAAAGAGAAGGCAGGCGAAATGTTTCAAAAGGCAATCGCTACCGGGCAGTGGGCCAGCTTTGGGTATATAGCGGCAGAGAAGATGCTGGGGGAAAGGAGCGGTTTTGAGTTTTAGGTTTTTAGTTTGAGTG